>DATGQC010000038.1:0-4922 GCA_035304425.1 Advenella sp. | reverse complement strand
TGATGATGCGCCGGGCAGAAACGGATTCGGACGCATCCTTCAGGCTCAGCACCAGCGACGGCAGCGGCTGGGCGATCGTATCGTTATTTTTGATGATGGCATGCAGACTGAAGCTGCGGGTCTCGGGCGTGGCCGATGGCGTGCTTGCCTGGCGCAACGCAGGCTTTAGAATGGCCAGATGGCGTACGGAGCGCGTATAGCCAACCTGACAGCCCACAAAACTGCATAACTGCACCAGCTTGGGCCGCATGGTGGGCGCTACACTGACGATCTGGTTGCGGAATACGATAGCGCCCTGGGCGAACAGAACAATCAGAGCAAACAATACGGCAAGAAACCAGATCAGGCCGCTGCCGCTGCTGCGCTCAGGGTCATCGTATTCGGTGTCGCGCTGAACGCGCCGGCGATACTGGCCTTCCACATGAACCCGGGATGGCGGCTCGCGCGTGTCCTGAGTATACGCGCCACTACCCGACAAACTTGGCGAACCCACTACAAAACGCTCGCCTGCGCGCCGTTGGGTGTCTTGCCGCTGGGGTATCCAGGGCCCCGGCTCGTCGCTGTCGTCATCTGTGTCAGCCAGCGTCGGCTCAATCGCTGCATCCATGCGGGCGTCTGCCGCGTCGTCATGATAGTGCCCTGACGACGCGGCGGGACGCGCCGAACGATCAGCATTGTGCGCAGAATGAGGGTATACCGCCCCTGGTGCAGCGCGACCCGCGAGCACATCAGCATCCGCCTTTTCGGCCCTTAATACCGGGAAATCGGCTTCATCATCCACTGCGTGATCGAAGGCATTGAAAACGGCGGAGCAAACGCCGCAACGCACCTTGCCGTTACGCACATTCAATTGTGCCGGCGTTACATCAAAGCGGGTACTGCAATCTGGGCAACGCGTTTTCATACAAGTCTCTCAGGTCTGCTTGCGGGTGCCGGCCAGGCATACCCATCCCTCGTGGCTGCGCCATACCGACATGTTGATCCAGGGAGCATAGGCTGCGGCGACCTCTTGCGCCTGACGCTCCAGAACGCCTGACAGAATGAGCCGCCCGGCGGGCGCCACGCGACCGCAAAGCATGGGCGCCAGCACTTTCAACGGGTTTGACAGGATATTGGCCACCACGATATCAAAAGTGCCTGCCTGCAGCCCGTCAGGCAGGCAGGCTGCCACCTGCACCCCGTTATTCTGCGCATTGTATTCAGTAGACTGCACCGCCTGCTCATCGATATCGACCCCGACAACCTCACGGGCGCCCAGTTTGGCGGCGATGATGGCCAGAATACCCGAGCCACAGCCGTAGTCGAGCACTGTCTGCTGTGATTGCAGATTGGCAGCAAGCCACTGCGCGCATAAATGCGTGGTCGGATGACTGCCGGTGCCAAAGGCCAGCCCCGGATCCAGCTCAATCAGTATCGGACTATCCTTTCCGTCTGCGCCGGGCACCTCGGGATTGTCGCGGTGCCAGCTGGGCACAATCCAGATCTGATCGGTAATGCTGATAGGCGCAAACTGCGATTGCGTCAGCCTCACCCAATCGGTGTCGGCAACATCACGCAGCGTGGCCGAATCCGAATAATCTTCGCCGCTCTGCTGTTCAAGCGCTGCCAGCAGCGCTTCGGGCTCGACATCGTCCGGCAGCAGCGCGACAACACGATTGTGATGCCACGCCTGCACATCGGGCTCCCCGCCCGGCTCTCCGAAAAGCGGCGTTTCCCGCTCGGTACCCGAGTCGGCGTCCTCGACCGACACCGACAGCACGCCGAGCTCGAGCAATATGTCCGACAGCGCTTCCGCCCGGTCTTCCGAGCATGATAAAACAAGTTCCCGCATGGCCTATCCTCTTGCGTCATTGCAAAAAAAGGTCCGAAGACCTTTTCTGCTGACACGATTATTTTGCGCGTTGTTCGAGTTTGTGTTCCAGATAATGGATACTGGTGCCACCCTCGGCAAAACGTGCATCGGTCATGAGTTCGCGATGCAGAGCAATGTTGGTTTGAATCCCTTCCACGACCATTTCAGACAAGGCCAGATTCATGCGGGCAATGGCCTGTTCACGCGTGTCGCCAAAAGTGATGAGCTTGGCGATCATGGAATCATAGTTTGGAGGTACCCGATAGCCATTGAATACATGTGAATCAATGCGAACCCCCGGACCGCCGGGCACATGCCAGTTGGTGATCAGGCCGGGCGACGGCATGAAACTATAGGGATCTTCGGCATTGATACGACATTCAATGGCATGCCCTTTAAAGGTAATGTCACGCTGACGCAGTTTGAACGGCTCACCCGCAGCAATAAAGATCTGCTGCTGCACCAGGTCAATGCCCGTAATGCATTCGGTGATGGTGTGTTCCACCTGAATGCGGGTATTCATTTCGATGAAATAGAATTCGTCGTTTTCGTACAGGAACTCGAAAGTGCCTGCGCCGCGATAGCCCATTTTCCGGCAGGCTTCGGCACAGCGCTCGCCAATGCGCTCGATCAGCTTGCGTGGGATGCCGGGCGCCGGCGCCTCTTCAATTATTTTCTGGTGGCGACGCTGCATCGAGCAATCGCGCTCGCCCAGCCAAACGGCGTCTTTCTTGCCGTCAGCGAGGATTTGAATCTCGACGTGCCGTGGATTTTCAAGATACTTTTCCATGTACACTTCGGGATTATTAAACGCGGCCTGAGCTTCCGCCTTGGTCAGATTCACGGCGCTTACCAAGGCAGCTTCAGTGTGAACCACGCGCATACCGCGTCCGCCACCACCACCAGCGGCCTTGATGATGACCGGATAGCCCACCTTGCGTGCTGTTTCCAGCAGGTAGGCAGGATCGTCAGGCAATGCGCCTTCAGAACCAGGCACCACCGGCACGCCGGCTGCGATCATGGCCTGCTTGGCGCTGACCTTGTCGCCCATGATACGGATCGTGTCCGGGCGAGGACCAATGAACACAAAACCGGAGCGCTCGACGCGCTCGGCAAAATCGGCATTTTCTGCCAGGAAACCATAGCCCGGATGAATCGCTTCGGCATCGGTGACCTCTGCGGCAGAAATGATGGCCGGCATATGCAGATAACTCTGCTGGGCCGGCGCAGGGCCAATGCATACCGACTCGTCGGCCAGGCGCACATATTTGGCATCCCGGTCGGCTTCAGAATGCACGACCACCGTTTTGATACCCAATTCGCGGCAGGCGCGCTGGATACGCAGGGCAATCTCACCCCGGTTTGCAATCAGAATTTTCTCAAACATACTCAGGCAATCACGAAAAGTGGTTGGCCAAACTCAACGGGTTCGCCATTCTCAACCAGAATTTCCCGGATCACACCGGATTTATCCGCTTCAATTTCATTGAGCAGTTTCATGGCTTCAATAATGCACAGCGCATCGCCTTCGGCAACCGTGGCGCCCACTTCGACAAATGGAGGCGAACTCGGATTGGGCGCGCGGTAAAAGGTACCGACCATGGGCGATTTGACGACATGTCCGGCGGGTGCTGCAGGTGCAGCCGCCGGCGCGGCGGCGGTGGCCGCAGGAGCTGCGGCAGCGACAGGAGCCGGCTGCGGCTGCGCCGGCGCTACCGGCTGCAGCGTCTGGGAGAACTTGACAATGCGGACCTTGCCTTCACCTTCGGTGATTTCAAGTTCTGCGATGCCAGATTCAGCAACCAGATCTATTAACGTTTTCAGTTTTCTGAGATCCATATTAATTCCATGCTTCAAGTTGATTGTCAGACAGACGCCGTTTTCCGGGCCTGTTTTAAATGATGTTTTATCGCGTATTGCAGGGCAGCCATGTAACCATCGGCCCCTAACCCGCAGATGACGCCGACGGCCTTGTCTGCCAGATATGAGTGATGCCGGAAAGATTCGCGCTGATGTACATTGGAAATATGTACCTCTATGAACGGAATGGCTACGGCGCCAAGGGCATCGCGCAAGGCGACACTGGTATGGGTGTACGCAGCAGCATTGATGACGATGAACGCGGTATTGTTACGCGCAGACTGGATCTTTTCGACCAGCTCGCCTTCATGGTTGCTCTGGAAACATTCGCATTGCACGCCGGCTTCGCTTGCGGCAAGCATTAATGCGTCATGAATGTCCTGCAGTGTCTGCCGACCATAGACATCCGGTTCGCGCGTACCCAGCAGATTCAGATTAGGACCATTAAGAACCAGTACCTTTTGCGTCATTGAGCGCCAGTCTATAAGCAAATAAACTCGTATTTAACGGCAATTTCACGCTTTTGTCTATTAAAATCTACCAATCCGCCAGTCTGGCGCCGCCTCAGGCATGCCTGAGCGCAAACGCAGACAGGCCATCCATCTCTATTTCACCCAGGATCGTGGCCAGCGGTCTGGCCTTGCTATCGAGCACCAGCGTAAATGGCAGACCGCCCTTGGGATTGCCCAGCTTGCGCATTAGACTGATTTTACCCGCACCTGCCGTCAATAAAGGGTAAGATACCGGCGTTTTACGCGCAAACGCTTCAATATTAGCAACGGTATCAAGACCGATGCCCACGACATTGACCGATTCCTGTTGTTTATGAAGTGCGTCCAGCGCGGGCATTTCCCTGACACAGGGGGCGCACCATGAGGCCCAGAAATTGATAATGGTCAGTCGACCATCAATCGCGTCACGCAATGACACCGCCGTGCCATCCAGATCGGGCAATGACAGCCCCAGCAGTTCATTGAGCGCCGCCTCATCCACGACCGATACATCTTCATTCAGTTTCGCCCTGGCCTGCACCGGTCGGGTCATTAACAAAAAGGGCAGGACCACGCCTGCCCCAACTAACTGTCTACGATTCATCCTGTATTACTCATCTTGTTTTAAACGTTGTATGAAAATAACAGCGTACTCGAGCAGGAGCGGCCTGCCGCAGGTACCAGTGACGGAACCACACATCCAGCAACCGCAACAATGC
>DATGQC010000037.1:0-4164 GCA_035304425.1 Advenella sp. | reverse complement strand
CCAGGACAGCTATCTGAAGTGCCGAAACAACAAGCACCCGAGACAACAATGTAATAAACGGAGACATAAATGAGAAAATTGCCCGCGCTATTGCTGACCCTGCTTGCGCTTTTGCCGCTTGCTGCCCATGCCGCATATCCTGAAAAAAGCGTGCATATCACGATTCCCTATCCGAGTGGCCAGACGACGGACATTATCGGGCGGTTGCTGGCTGAACAACTATCGAAGCGGTTGAAGCAGCCTTTTGTCGTGGAAAACAAGGGCGGGGCCGGTGGCATCATTGGACTGGAGGCGGCCAAACGCGAAAAACCCGATGGTTATCGTTTACTGATCGGGGCGTCGGGGCCGCTGGCCATCAATCCTTCGCTGTACAGCAACCTGCCGTATGACACGCTAAAAGACTTCAAGGCGGTGGGGCTGATTTCCAAAGTGCCGCTTTTTCTGGTGACGCGCAAGGATTTTCCGGCCAGCACGGTGCCGGAACTGATCAGCTATCTGAAGCAGAATGATGGGAAGATCAACTATGGTTCGGGGGGCGTCGGTCTGACCAATCATCTGACAATGGAAATGTTCAAGCACCAGACTGCGCTGAATGTGTTGCATGTGCCTTATCGTGGTGCGACGGCGGCGGTTGCTGGTCTGGTTGGCGGTGACACATCGCTCATGTTTGAAGCTGCGCCGGCGATCAAACCTCTGGTCCAGGATGGCCGGCTTAAAGTATTCGGTGTGGCAAATAAAAGTGGGTCGCAGGCATTTGCCGACGTAAAACCGTTGGCTGAACTGGGCGTGCCTGGCTTTGATGCAACGGCGTGGATCGCGCTGCTGGCGCCTGCCGGTACCCCGGACGACACCGTGCAGGTTTTGAATGACGCCATGCAAAAGATCCTGCAGGATCCGCAGTTGAAAAGCAAACTGGCGACCATCGGCAATGAGGTATTCATCGCTTCGCCACAGGACAGTCAGGCATTTATTGAAAAAGAAATTAAATTCTGGGGTGAGGCTGCCAGGGCATCCGGCGTGAAACCCAGTAAACTATAAAGCGCCAATGATCGTATAGCGGCGTCGCCGCCGGTCATGCCCCGGCAATGTATGCCCGCTACTGTACCGGTATGCCGGCTGCGAATGTTGCCGGCGAAAGGCGTGCCACAGCGACAGGTACCGCGACACGATCCTGGTGCGCCCGTACACGCCGGGTGCGGGCGCCCTGCTGCAAATACATCATTGATACAACGGGCAATCCCGGCTGGACTACATACGCGTTTGCTGACGTTGCGTGTGCAGCCACGAATGCAAATGCCGATTGCTCATGCTGTTCTGACTGGATCAGGAGAATCATCATGTTGGAAAAAAGCGCAATTATTCCCTGTCTGCGGTACAAGGATGCGCCCGCAGCGATTCGATTTCTGTGCGAGGCGTTTGGATTTACCCGCCATGCCGTCTATCCTGACGAAAAAGACCCGACTATCATTCATCATGCCCAGCTGGTTATCGGCAACAATATGATCATGCTGGGCAGCGACCGGGAGTCGCCGGCCAAAGACCGGTATCACTGGCTGACGCCGGACGAGGCCCGTGGGATCACCATGTGTATTTGCATGCATGTAGACGACCCTGATGCTCACGCGGGGCATGCGGCAAAGTGCGGTGCGGTCATCATCCAGCCGCCTTACGACAATCCGGGCTACCCGGGGCGCTCTTATGATGCCAAAGATATCGAAGGCCATGTCTGGAATTTCACCAGTTACGATCCGTGGCAGCCATCGTGAACCTGCTGCAATAGCGCCAGCGTCATAAAAAAATTCACAATCCGATACATCATTTTGCTGCAAACCGGGCGACCGCCTATTGTTTATGGCGCCGATCTACAGTAAAACCATGGCTTGGGAGCTTGTCAGCACAAAGATAATATGACCGAAGAAACGGCAGGTAACCGGCTGACCTATGCGGCGTTTATCAGCTACAGCCACGCTGATAACAGACAGGAGGGGCGCAAATGGGCAGACTGGCTGCATCACGAACTGGAAACCTACGAGGTGCCTGCCGAGCTGGTGGGCAAACCCAATCGTGCCGGCCAGCCTATTGCGGCCCAAATCTACCCTGTTTTTCAGGATGAAAAGGAACTGTCGGCCAGCGCCAGTTTATCCTCGGCGCTGACCGCTGCACTTGACGCTTCATCGTATCTGGTCTACTTGAGCTCCCCGCAATCGGCCCGATCTGTTTATGTAAGCGAGGAATTGCGCCGCTTCAAACAGACCGGCAAGGGCGATCGGATTATCGCGCTGATTTTGGCCGGTGAACCGGAGTATGGCGTCGAATCCTCAGCGCAGCAGTGTTTTCCGGAAGTGCTGCGGTATCGCGTGGATGAGTCAGGCAATATTGATCATAGCGAGCGCCAGGAGCCTATCGCTGCAGACGTGCGTCTGCCCGGTACGCAGGAACAGGGCTTTACGACGCCCGAAGCCTACCGGCAGTCTCTGCAGGGCGATCGGACACTTTCCCGAAAGGAAGTGGAACGTCGCGTCCAGGCCTATAAGGATCGGCTTGATCTGGCCAAACTCAAAATTATTGCAGGTGTGCTTGATGTGCCGCTGGGCGATCTGACGCAGCGGGATCAGGCCTATCAACTGATCAAGGCCAGGCAGCGCACGAAGATCGTCAAGCGGATTGCAATTGTGATCGGGTTGCTGGCCCTGATGGCGATGGCGCTGGGTGTATACGCCTGGACGGAGCGCAATGCCGCACAGTCCATGCTATCACGCTCGTTGTTTTTGTCCGGCTTGAACAAGATTGACCAGAAAGAAGTGGCAGAAGGAGCGGCGTATATGGCTGCGGCCACCCGCTATGGCAATGAAAGAACCGCGTTGTTTGTGCAATCCATGCTGATGCGCGAAAACGGCATGACCCTGATGCCGCGGCTGGAGTCCGCGCCGGTGTTCAGCCCGGACGGCCATTGGCTGGCCGCGGTGGATGCCACCTCGAATGCGAAACGCGGTGTGCAAATCTGGGATGCTCACGCGCAGAAGCTGCATACGATCCTGAGCGATGCCAATGCCAGCCCGCTTTCGAAAATGAAGTTTGATAACCGCAATGTGCTGTATTTTACGAGGGCCGATAACAAAATAGCCTCGTGGCAGGAGGGCGGCGCCGTCAATATCGTATACGAGGGGCCGGCAGACATGCGGCTTGCTTACTTTGCACCGGATGCAAGTGGTCGCTGGCTTGTTGTTCAGGGTTGGGCTCAGGCCAACGGCGCCCTGCAGCACATCAAATCAAAAATCGTCAATATGCGGACGGGCCAGGTGGCCGTTGAGGAAGTTCCGACCCGTCGCGGCCCAAGCTCCACTGCCGAACGTGTTGTGCTGGATGATCACGGCAGGGCGATTGTTTTTTATGACACCGCTGGTGATGATAACCCTATGCGCATCTACCCGGTGAATACCAAAGGCGAGCTTGAGCAAGCCCGGGATTATCTGGTGCCAGGCGCCATCACAGGCCTGAAGTTCAGTCCTGATTCGCGGCATGTGTTTGCGCTGGCAGTTAACGGCATGTATCACATTGATCTGCAACGCGATGATCGCAGCGTCAGCAAAGTGCCAGCTCAGTTTGCGCCTGATGATGTTTATTTCAGTGAAAATGGCAAAACATATACCACCCTTTGGGGCGGACGATACACCGTACATGAGATGGAGACGGATCGGGTGCTGTCTTCTGGTGAGACGGGTATTAATCTGGCGCGATTGTTGCGTGATGATTCACCCAATGTGTCGCCCGATATGACGCAACGAGTGGAGAAATTGGAAGGTTCGTTTTATCTGATGACGGATCTGGCCCCGGCATTGCTGCGCTCGCAGTTCGAGCTGCAAGCCAATCTGGTCAGCCTGTTGGCTATGCCGGACAGCACCGGGGTGCTGCTGCTTAAGAAGAATAGCCGCTCGCTGCAGTTTCTTGCCCTGGATGAGAAACAGGGTATTCGTGATTTTGTCAGCACGCCTTCCGAAATCGAGCGATTCGGCGTCATCGATGATAATGATCTTGTTTATACCGTGTCTATACCTGAAAAGAATGGTCGCAGCCAGCTGCGTTTTTTCCGGGCGGCCACGGGGAAATCTGTCGGCAAGCCGATGTCGGTTAAAGGCATGTTGTCGTTCAGTCACGATGGCAAGC
>DATGQC010000036.1:0-3598 GCA_035304425.1 Advenella sp. | reverse complement strand
ATTTCTGCAATTTTGCTGAGTATTCTGAATTAACGTTATGAGTTCTTTTTCCGACGAGGCATTCAGCCTGGAGTTTTTCCCGCCGCGCGATCAGGCATCGCGCGAGCGGCTGGTAGGCACCGCCAAGCAGTTGATGGCGATGCATCCTCGTTATATAAGTGTGACTTTCGGGGCAGGTGGTTCTACCCGGGACGGAACGGCGGAGACCGTGTCCATGTTCTCGCAACTCGGTTGTGAGGCTGCCCCGCACCTTTCTTGCATCGGCGCCAGCAGAGCGTCGTTGATTCAACTGCTGGATCAGTACAAGAACAAAGGCATTCGCCGTATTGTGGCGTTGCGCGGCGATCTGCCCTCGGGCATGGGCGGCAATGATTCAGAATTGCCGTACGCGTCTGAACTGGTCAGGCTTATTCGAGAACATTCGGGTGACTGGTTTCATGTCGAAGTGGCCGCCTACCCGGAAATGCATCCACAAGCAGACAGTCCCGAGCATGATCTGGACAATTTTGTCACCAAGGTCAATGCCGGCGCCAACAGTGCGATCACGCAGTATTTCTTCAATGCCGATGCTTATTTCGATTTCGTTGATCGTGCCGTGCAACGTGGCGTGAGTATTCCGATCGTGCCTGGCATCATGCCCATTACCAACCATACGCAGCTGCTGCGGTTTTCGCAAATGTGCGGCGCCGAAGTGCCGCGCTGGATTCGTTTGCGCCTGGCGCAATATGGTGACGACAAAGCGTCGATTCGTGCCTTTGGCGCCGACGTGGTTACGCAGCTGTGCCAGAAGCTGATAGACGGCGGCGTGCCGGGCATTCATTTTTACACGCTCAATAATGCCGACGCCACACTGGCGATCTGGAAAAATCTGCGCTGTTGAGTCGTGGGTATATTGCGTCGCGTGTCGTCTGAGGCCTTTTAAAAAGACGTTTGCCTTGTTGAGACGTGATTAGATGGCGAGTTGCTTGCGGTCTGATCACTGTTTCTTCAATAGAAAGAGATAAAAATCTTGCTTTGCTCTCTCGAAAATAGCATGTCGTCATGCATAGCCGAAAGAGTCCGCGCAAGGCGTCTGTTCTGATGGGGTTGTGAAGGCTTTGTCGGCAATCACGTTCAAGTCGGCGGCTTGTGTTCGTGCTGCTAACGCGTTCATGAAACCGGATGGTCGGGCCGACGAGGCCGTATCGACTGGGACATGTTGCGAGTTTGAACAGGCTCTCTTGTCCAACCCTATAATACGGGCAATATCCCTCGACCCTTCAGCCGCACGACTAAGTGTTTTTGATATGACGGGCTCATTTTTATAACAGTCATTTTTATAACCGTCATTTTTTTCACTCCTGGAGCGAATATAGAATAGGAGAGGCATACCAACAAGCTTGAATTTTTTTCTATTTATCAACTGCTGAGTCGACAGCAGTGCCTGGTTTCATCCGGATCATCAGTTCCAGCCATGATATCGACGTCCATATTCCAGTACGCACCCGGCAGATTCCTTAAGGATGGATAGCGATTCATGTGGATTACCAGGCAACAAAGCACTCAGACCGTAGCGGGGCTGGCGCCCTCTGGCCTGGCCGCAGGGCATATGCCAGTAGACAACGGCACGAGATTTATTTGGATTTTGCCTATCAACAACCACCAAAAACCAGCTTGCCTAAAGTATTGGATGATCCCTCTGGCCCGGAGCAATTCATCTCGAAGATACAATCGTCCTGAATAACCTGTTGGCCGTTGACGAAAAAATTTGACTTGTTCGATTGTGGACGACACCAGCCAATATGAACGCCAGACTGCACGCCACCACCCGTTCCGGGTTCATTGCCGGTCACTTTGCTGGTGCGACTGTCCATTGTAAATGCTTGCTCTGCGCCAAAAGTAACGTTGGCCACCGTACGCTCGCTCCACTCAAGTCTGGAAACAATCATATAGGGCACCGGAACGTCCTTTGAGCCTCGCGGAGTCAGGCAAACGTCTGGGGACAAGCAAACAATCGCGTTTTTATTCTGTGTAAAACGTGCGGCGCTCCGGCTCATAACCTGGGTTCCTTCAATTGTTGAGCAAAAATCTCGATTTCACGAATATCATCGGGATCGGGTAACGTGATTCGCCAGGTAAGCGACATCCAGTGAGCCGATGGGTCCTGATCCGACACATCACAATGGACGGTGTCCAGGTTAAGCACCAGACGCTCTGGCGCTTTAGCACCCCCACGAACAATCCGGCAACCAACGGTCATGCCAGGCAAATCAAAGGCATACGGTTCGGGTTCGTGCCGCACGCCCGACAGTTCGATTGTTTCATTTCCACGCAAATAAGGTTGCACCTGCAGCGGCAGCGGCGCTCCGTTCCAATAGGTATAGTCATAATCCACAGGCATGCGCGGGTGACGCTCACGCAGCCAGGCCTCATCGAACGTTCCAGCTAAGGCAAGGCGTGGCAACCACGATTTCGTTAGCGGACCGCAACCGCACACGGTCATTGGCGTCTTGGGGCATGCCGCGGCGAACTCGCCGAGAAGGCCGATTTGCGGCGCAGCAACGGTGGCCTCCAGGGACAATAGATAGTCGTTCAACAAACCCTGTCCAACAGGATTATAGGCATGGGTCGCCACTTCGTCTTCGCTCTTTTGGACCGTGCCGCCATAAGCGTAAGCATAAGTCAGTGGCAGTTCGCTGATCGGTTGTATTGATGAGAGTTTCCAGTGACCTGCATTCCTGCTTCCGGATGGCTCCCAATACCGTTGGCCGAATACATGAAAGCCATATGCAAGCTTTTCCCTGATATTGAACTGAACGGGCCAGCTTTCCAGGTCCTTGGCTTCGGGCGAGCGTGCAATCGCGCAGAAAGTCACGTCCGTTCCCGGCTTGAACGGCGCCAGCTCGCTTTCCTGCTTAAGCGGCGAGGCATTCGCTTCGCCGTAAAATGCATCGGACAGCAGGATATCCGGCTGCAGGCGTAAAATCCGCTTGGATCGCTCCCCCTTGTCAATCTGGAAGCTTCCCTTCACGATGAGCACGCCCATCTCGCAGCCATCCAGATCCCAGTGGCGGAAAAACATTGACGGGAATGAGAGGTTGCTTGTGATTTGCATGTTTAAAGACTGCCGTAATGTGTTTCGTAGGTGGCGATCACGTAATCCATCCCGTGATAGTCGACGGCAGCGCCGATAATCCTGGCAAGCGCGTCGATCTCCGGCTTCAAATCGGCCCAGTATCTTTCAAACATATTTTTATAAAGCGTATCGATTCGAGCGCCGAGCCAGCCTCCTACCTCTTTTTGTGCAATCGCTCTGTATCGGTCATTGATATATGCCAGGAATTGGGTAGCAAAAAGCGACAGCGAAGGCGCCGCATTCAACATGGCATCCAGACGGGTCAGTTCCGGGAATCCCTCTGGTTTGGGCGGCGGCACTAGCGTTTGCTCGCTGAGAGGAAACAAGTTTGGCAGTGCCTGGCCCTTTGGCGGTATGGCCCACTGCTCATTGGTTTTTCCAGGGCTAATACCCTTCTTAGGCAAGAAGGTGCATAAGGGCTCAGGCATTCCATCCTGATTAATCGTTCGCTTCGCCAGACGAAAGATCGAACCGACGATAGGC
>DATGQC010000035.1:0-3183 GCA_035304425.1 Advenella sp. | reverse complement strand
AGATCCCGATTGGTCACGATGCCGACCACCTTGCCGTTGTCGACCACAGGCAGCCCCGAGATGCCATGTTTTTTTTGCAGGGCGATGGCATCGCGCACTTTCATGTCGGAGGTCACCGACACCGGATCGATGACTATCCCGAATTCGTGCCGCTTGACGCGGGCCACTTCGGCAGCCTGCTCATCTGCAGTCATATTCTTGTGGATAATCCCGATCCCACCTTCCTGAGCCATTGCGATGGCCAGCCGTGCTTCGGTGACGGTATCCATGGCGGCGGACACCAATGGAATATTCAGCGTGATATTACGGGTAAGTTTGGTTTTGAGAGACGTGTCGCGCGGCAACACATTTGAGTACGCAGGTACCAGAAGAACATCGTCAAAGGTAAGCGCTTTTTGAATGAGACGCATGAAATAACTCCGGGCGCAAAGCAAAATTATACGCTTGCGCCCGAACGGAATCAACCGCGTTCACGCAAACAGCGAGAAATTTCCCGCTGTTGGCCCCACTTTCTATCCAATCGCTACGCGGGCATTCATAAACATCCGCATCCACGGCGTATAGTCTCCCCCCGAATCCTGCCCGCCCCACGTGTCCGGATGCCAGGACATCATGACGTTGCGCGTGACCCTTTCCGGATGCGGCATCATAATGGTGAAACGGCCATCTGCCGTGGTAACCGAGGCAATGCCCTGCGGACTGCCGTTAGGATTGGCAGGATACGCTTCCGTTACAAAGCCTGTATTGGACACATAGCGCATTGCTGTCCGGGCCGCATGGATATCGCCCTGCAAGCCGAAATCGGCAAAACCCTCGCCGTGCGCGACCGCGATCGGCAGACGACTGCCCTGCATGCCATTAAAAAAGATAGACGGCGAAGACTCAATTTGCACCAGACTTAAACGGGCCTCGTACTTGGCGGATTGGTTGTAGGTAAACCGTGGCCAATCCTGCGCGCCAGGAATCATATCAGCCAGCGTTGCCAGCATCTGGCAGCCATTGCAAACGCCCAGCGCAAATACGTCGGGCCGCGCAAAAAAGGCGGCAAATTGCGCAGCCAGGGCCGAATTATACCGGATGGTGCGCGCCCATCCTTCGCCGGCGCCCAGCACATCGCCATAACTGAAACCGCCTACAGCTACCATAGCCTGATAGTCGTTAAGCGACGTACGACCCGATAGCAGATCGGTCATATGCACGTCATAGGCGTCAAACCCGGCCTTGTCGAAGGCCCAGGCCATTTCAACCTGACTGTTGCAACCCTGCTCGCGCAAGATGGCAATTTTGGGACGTATGCCACTTGAAATAAACGGAGCAGCCAGCGACTCCTGTGGATCAAAGCCGATGACGGCATTCAGACCGGGATCGTCCCGCTCGTCCCAGCTGTTGAATTCGGCCAGCGCACTGGCCGGATTATCCCGTCGTTTCATGATTTCATAGGTAACCTGGCTCCAGGCCTTACCCAGTTCGACGCGATCCAGGCCAAAAATACGGCGACCATCGCGGTAGAACTCGATCTGGTCGGAGGCATTCGGCGCGCCGATTACATTTGAAATACGGGACAGCCCCGCTTCGCGCAGAGCCTGCAGCACCTGGTCCCGCTGTTCGGCACGCACCTGAATGACGGCGCCGGCCTCTTCGTTGAAGAGCGCCTTGACCGTCAATTCATCGCGCTGCACCGCCACTTGCTCAGGACGGATTTTATAGTCTCCCCAATCAGCAGCGGTCTCGTCAAACGTCAACATATCCAGGTTGATGGATACGCCCACATGGCCCGCGAAGGCCATCTCGGCTACCGTGGCAAGCAGACCGCCATCGGAACGGTCATGATAGGCCAGGACCAGCCCGCGCTCGACCAGGGAACGAATAGTCAGGAAAAAGGACTTGAGCAGCGCAGGATCGTCAATATCAGGGACATCCGAACCATACTGATCGATCACATTCGACAAGACCGAGCCGGCCAGGCGCTGCCGGCCCTGGCCGAGGTCCAGCAAAATCAGCGCTGTCTCGCCCTGGTCTGTGACCAGCTGCGGCGTGAGCGTTTTGCGCACGTCGGTCACCGGCGCAAAAGCCGTCACCACCAGAGAAACCGGCGCAACCACTTCTTTGGCTTGGCCTTGTTCTTCCCAGCGTGTGCGCATGGATAATGAATCCTTGCCTACCGGGATGGACAAACCCATAGTCTGACATAGCGTCGACACGGCATTCACCGTGTCAAACAAAGCGGCATCCTGGCCTTCAAAGCCGCATGCGGCCATCCAGTTGGCCGACAATTTAATGTCTTCCAGCGCAACGACATCGGCTGCGGCCAGATTGGTCAGCGCCTCGGCAACCGCCATGCGGCCCGAGGCCGGCGCGTTGCCAATAGCCAGCGGCGTACGCTCGCCCATCGCCATGGCCTCGCCGCGCATCGATTCATAATCGGCCAGCGTAACGGCGCAATCGGCCACGGGCACCTGCCAGGGACCGACCATCTGGTCTCTTGAACACAGGCCGCCTACTGTCCGGTCGCCAATGGTGATCAGAAACGATTTATTGGCGACCGTCGGATGGCGCATGACCTGCAATGAAATATCGGCCAGATCCAGGCCTGTCACATCCATTGGCAGCAACGTGCGTGGCTTGTGTTCGGCCTGACGCTTCATGCGGGGCAGCTTACCCAGGATAACGTCCATTGGCACATCCACGGGCATCGGACCGTCTGTCTGCGGCGCGCTTTGCTGCTCGGCGAACCCCGGCAAGCCCAGGCCATCGGACACTTTCAGGTGTCGCTCTGTCGTGGTCACACCCACGACAGCGAACGGACAGCGTTCGCGTACGGCAATTGCCTCGAAACGCGGCAGGTCTTCCGGCAGAATGGCCAGCACGTAGCGTTCCTGCGCTTCATTGCTCCAGATTTCCGCAGCCGACAAGCCGGACTCTTCCAGGTGCACTCGCTGCAGATCAAACACCGCACCGCGACCGGCATCGTTGACCAGCTCGGGAAACGCATTGGACAAGCCACCAGCACCGACATCATGAATGGCGATGATCGGGTTATCTTCTTTCAGTTGCCAGCATCGGTCAATCACTTCCTGGGCACGACGTTCGAGCTCCGGATTGCCGCGCTGGACCGAATCAAAATCGAGCTGCGCAGTATTGGCGCCGGCGCTCATCGACGAAGCCGCGCCGCCGCCCATCCCG
>DATGQC010000034.1:0-2686 GCA_035304425.1 Advenella sp. | reverse complement strand
ACTGTATATACATACAGTCCGTATTCTGACGTATTCACCGGCAGTTGGCAAGCGATTTCAGCGACAAAGTGCCCGCAGGCCGCGGATTTGCTTCGCTGCTGCTTACAGTACGGCAGCGATGGCCTTGACCACGCTGTCAATATTGCGGCTATTGAGTGCGGCCACGCAGATCCGTCCGCTGTTGACCGCGTAGATGCCATGCTCGTTGCGCAGGCGTTCTACCTGCTCTTTAGTCAGACCTGAATAGGAGAACATGCCGCGTTGGGACATGACAAAACTGAAGTCCTGCTTGACGCCGGCAGCGTTCAGTTTGTCTGTGAGCTGCTTGCGCATATCGCGAATGCGATCGCGCATCTGCGCCAACTCGCTTTCCCACTGGGCGAACAGTTCCGGCGTGTTCAGGATCTGCGCTACTACCATCCCGCCATGGGTAGGGGGGTTGGAATAATTGGTGCGGATGACCCGCTTGATCTGGCTTAGCACGCGCTCTGCTTCGTCCTTGCTGGTAGTCACGACGGTGAGCGCGCCCACACGTTCACCATACAGAGAGAAGGATTTGGAGAATGAAGAGCTGATGAACATGGACATGCCAAGGTCGGCAAACAGGCGCACCACGGCGGCGTCTTCCTGCAGGCCCTCGCCAAAACCCTGATATGCGATATCCAGGAAGGGGACCAGGTTGCGCTCTTTGACCAGCGTGGCGATCTGCTTCCATTGTTCCAGGGTCGGATCAACACCAGTCGGATTGTGGCAGCATGCATGCAGCACGATGATGGATCCCTGCGGCATGGCTTTGACAGCCGCCGCGAATCCTTCAAAATTCAGACCGTGGGTGGTTGCATCATAATAGCTATAGGTTTCGACGTTGAAACCGGCGCGCTCGAACAGCGCACGGTGATTTTCCCAGCTTGGGTCACTGATATAGACGTTGGCAGCTGGTTGCAATTGTTTCAGAAAATCTGCGCCGATCTTTAGCGCGCCTGTGCCGCCCAGTGCCTGGAAGGTGAGGGCGCGGCCTTGTGCGATAACGTCGGCGTCCTTGCCGAAAAGCAGTTCCTGCGCTCCCTTATTGTAGTTACCAATGCCTTCAATGGGCAGGTAGCCCCGGGCCGCGTGCGCCTGAACGCGCTGTTTCTCGGCTTCCTGGACTGCCTTGAGCAGTGGAATCTTGCCATTATCATCATAATACACGCCCACACCCAGATTTACCTTGGTATCACGGGTATCGGCATTGTATTGTTCATTCAGACCCAGGATCGGATCACGGGGGGCGAGCTCGACGGCATTGAAAAGAGTGGTCATCGTTATAAGGAAAGGTAAGGTTGCAGGGAAGGTCAATTAAAGTGGATAATGATCGATTGTACGCCGAAATCAGTGCCAATTTAACCCTGGATGCACAATCTATGAGCGAAGCCGGATTTATCGAATTTGCCGACAGCCCGTTTCAGCTATATCAGCCTTACCCGCCAGCGGGCGATCAGCCTGCCGCCATTGAAGCGCTTACGCAAGGTGTGGAAGACGGTTTGATGTACCAGACGCTGCTTGGCGTCACCGGTTCAGGCAAGACCTATACCATGGCCAATGTCATCGCCCGTCTGGGGCGTCCGGCATTGGTGCTGGCCCCGAACAAGACGCTGGCTGCGCAGCTGTATTCGGAGTTCCGGGAGTTTTTTCCACGCAATGCGGTGGAGTATTTTGTTTCCTACTATGACTACTATCAGCCCGAGGCCTATGTGCCCACGCGCGATCTGTTCATTGAAAAAGACTCGTCGATCAACGAACATATAGAGCAGATGCGGCTGTCGGCGACCAAAAGCCTGCTGGAGCGGCGTGACACCATTATTGTCGGTACTGTCTCGTGCATTTACGGTATTGGTAATCCGGGCGATTATCACGCGATGGTGCTGGTGCTTCGCACCGGTGATCGCACGCCACGTCAGGAAATCCTGGCACGCCTGGTGTCCATGCAATATGAGCGCAATGATATCGATTTTACCCGCGGTACCTTCCGCGTGCGCGGTGAAGTAATTGACATTTTCCCGGCAGAGAGCGCCGAGCTGGCGGTCAGATTGAGCCTGTTCGATGACGAGCTGGAAAGCATAGACCTGTTCGATCCGCTAACCGGTAAAATTCGCCAGCGTGTTCCCAGATTCACCGTCTACCCCAGTTCACATTATGTGACGCCCCGCGATACCGTGCTGCGCGCCATTGAAACCATCAAGGAAGAGCTGCGCGATCGCACCAAATTCTTTGTGGATAATAATCAGCTGGTCGAGGCGCAGCGCATCGAGCAGCGCACTCGGTTCGATATTGAAATGTTGCAGGAGCTGGGTTTTTGCAAGGGGATTGAGAATTACTCGCGGCACCTGTCTGGCGCCGCGCCCGGTGAGCCGCCGCCGACGCTGATCGATTATCTGCCACAGGACGCGCTCATGTTTTTTGATGAGAGCCACTGGATGATGGGACAGTTACGCGCCATGTATCGCGGCGACCGCTCCCGCAAGGAGACCCTGGTGCAGTTTGGTTTTCGTCTGCCGTCGGCAATGGATAACCGGCCACTGAAGATGGAAGAATTCGAGCAGCGTGTGCGGCAAAGCATCTTTGTCTCGGCTACGCCTGCCGAATATGAAAATGAGCATTCCGATAATGTGGTGCGACAAGTGGTGCGGCCTACCGGCCTGGTGGA
>DATGQC010000033.1:0-5413 GCA_035304425.1 Advenella sp. | reverse complement strand
TATTTCAATCCTTATCTATCCTTACTAATAAATAATGCACCTTAATGAATTAAAGGCACTGCATGTGTCGCAGCTGCTCGAAATGGCTGCTGGCCTGGAAATCGAAAACGCCAACCGCTTCCGCAAGCAGGAATTGATGTTTGCCATCATGAAGCGTCGCGCCAAAATGGGGGAACAGATCTTTGGCGATGGCGTGCTGGAAGTACTGCCTGATGGCTTTGGCTTTCTTCGCTCCCCCGAAACATCCTACCTTGCCAGCACTGACGACATCTATATTTCCCCTTCGCAAATCCGCCGCTTCAATCTTCATACTGGAGATTCGATCGAAGGTGAAGTACGCGTGCCCAAGGACGGCGAGCGCTATTTTGCCCTGGTCAAAGTAGAAAACGTCAACGGCGTATCGCCGGAACTGATGAAACATCGGATCATGTTCGAGAACCTGACGCCTCTGCATCCGGACGAGCCCCTGATTCTTGAACGCGATATCAAAAGTGAAGAAAACAACACCGGTCGCATTCTGGATATTTTTTCACCAATAGGCAAAGGACAGCGCGCCCTGATCGTCGCCAGCCCGAAATCGGGCAAAACGGTCATGATGCAGCATATCGCGCATTCCATTACCACCAACTACCCCGATGCAACGCTAATCGTCCTGCTGGTAGACGAGCGGCCCGAAGAGGTGACGGAAATGACCCGCACCGTGCGCGGTGAAGTGGTTGCCTCTACCTTCGATGAACCTGCCACCCGTCACGTGCAGGTTGCCGAAATGGTCATCGAAAAGGCCAAGCGCCTGGTCGAGCTGAAGAAAGACGTGGTCATTGTCCTGGACTCCATTACCCGCCTGGCTCGCGCCTACAACACCGTCGTACCCTCTTCCGGCAAGGTCCTGACCGGCGGCGTCGACGCCAATGCACTGCAGCGCCCCAAACGGTTCTTCGGTGCGGCCCGCAATATCGAAGAAGGCGGCTCGCTCACCATTATCGGCACGGCATTGATCGAGACCGGCAGCCGCATGGACGAAGTCATTTACGAAGAATTCAAAGGCACGGGCAACTCCGAGGTTCATCTTGAACGTCGTCTGGCCGAGAAGCGCATTTATCCCGCCATCAACCTGAACAAATCAGGCACTCGCCGTGAAGAACTGCTGATGAAGCCCGAGAAGCTGCAACGCGTCTGGGTACTGCGTAAATTCATTCACGATATGGATGAAGTCGAGTCGATGGAATTTATTCTGGACAAGATCAAATCCACGAAGAACAATGATCAGTTCTTCGACATGATGAAGAAATAAGCGATCGCCCTTCAGATAAAAAATACCTTCCGCCGCGAAGGTATTTTTTTTGTCGATCGCCGCACAACAACAGCGCTGACTGCCTCACACCGCCTGGCCAGGATGCGAGTCAGGGTTTGCGAAATTTTGCTCGCCAGATTTGATGGTTTGGGCGTATGCTATGCGCAGCATGACCATCCGTTCATGCCGCTTTTTTCCCGTTCAAAAGGAATGACTATGAACATAGTGAGCAAATCAGCCTGCGCTGCAGCGATCGCCGCCAGCCTCTTGTGTACGACCGCCCTGGCGCAAACAGCAACACCGGCAAAAAAAGAAAATAGCCAGCAAACGCGCATGACCACCTGCAATGCCGATGCAAAAACAAAAAATCTGCAGGGAGACGCGCGCAAACAGTTTATGAAGACATGCCTGAGCCATAACAGCACTACCAAAGACGGCAAACCCTTAACCCGTTCGCAGCAACGGATGACCGACTGCAACAAGGACGCAACATCCCAAAACCTGACTGGCGAGGCGCGCAAATCCTTCATGAGCGGCTGCCTGAAAAAATCCTGACCAACAATAACGGCAATAAATATGCGGGCAGCGCTCATCATGGTCGCTGCCCGCTTTTTTATAAAAAAAAGCGACCGACAATACTATTGTCGAGTCGCCCAGAGAGAGTAACCATGATGGAGAGACTTTGCAAAAACTCCATCGTCGTTTTAGCGCAGCGAACCAAAAGGAACGCGCACGAAATTTATTGTGGCATATTTTGCTGCTGCTGATCCAGCATATCCAGTGCCTGTTTGCAACTGGACTCCAGTTGAGCCTGATCTTTGATGGCAGCCATTTGCGAGCGCTGCTCGTCAATCATTTGCTTCATCTGCTGCGCAGACCCGCCTGCCTTCACAACCATATCCTCGGCTTTCTTGAAGTAATCCTGGCAAGTTTGCGGCAGGCTGCTGTCGGCGCTGGCGGCCGAAGCCGGGGCCTCGCCCGACGAGGATGAAGATGCCGTTTCCGGCGCAGAACCCGAATCGCCTGGGGCAGCAGAGGACTCTGCCGCCTCGGGAGCGGGTGCAGACGTGGCAGGCGCTTCGGAGCTTGCCGCCGGCGTCTCGGGCGCAGTGGAATCGGCGCCCTTGTCGCAACCAGCCAGACCGAACAATCCCGCCACCAGGGCAGCCAGAAGCGCGGAACGTACCGTGTTCAGATTCATGCGTTCCCTTTCTGTTATTGTGGCTGGCTGCCGCCTGAAGCAGGCGCTTCGCCAGAAGGTGCCGGTGTAGTACCGGAATCCGCAGGTGCTGCAGGTTCAGTTGCAGGCGCTTCCGATGTGGCCGGTGGCGTCTCCGGCGCGGCCGAATCGGCGCCCTTGTCACATCCGGCCAATCCCAACATACCTGCCAGGATGGCGGCCAGGGTTACTGTGCGTACGGTTTCAAATTTCATGAATATCTCCCGTCTTATTGAGGCTGGCTGCCAGAAGCAGGCGCTTCGCCTGAAGCAGGTGCGTCAGTCGAGGGCGCTTCGGTAGAAGGCGCTGGTGTCGTACCGGAATCGGCGGGTGCAGCCGGTTCAGCTGCAGGAGCTGGCGCTTCCGACGTTGTTCCCGGCGCTTTGGGCTCGGCCGAATCACCACCGTTGTCACATCCGGCCAAACCTAACAAGCCAGCGAATACCGCAGTCAAAACCATTGAACGTGTCGTATCGAATTTCATGACTTAACCTCTTTATTTGAATTGCGAAATCAGTACAAACCATTATTCGCACTTTCCCTCCAAAGGTCATTACAGAACGACTATAAAGTGCTTGTATTTGTAACATTTGCAATTTTTTTAACCAGGCGCCAGTTTGGCTATCTGCTTGATTTACCTTGCAAAAGACTGAATACTGCGCTTTGCTGGTGTCTTATTATTTAACGTTTTGCGTCAGCAACAAGCGAGGCGATTGTGTGCAGATGCGACTGAAAAATAGCTTTCAGCGACATCTGCATCGGGCAAAAAGGCGTTTTGCACCCCTGATGCTATGGCGCGACAGGCGTGTGTATGCGATGATCAGACGATGCGTACGTTCAACTGGCCCAGTCCGTCCACTTTGCCGACCAGTTCATCGCCGACCGTGACCGCTCCGACGCCTTCCGGCGTGCCGGAGAAAATCAGGTCGCCCGGCTGCAGTTCAAACAATCCCGACAGATAGGCAATGGACTCTGGAATGGACCAGATCAGCGATGCGATCGTGCTGCTTTGGCGGGTCTGGCCATTGACATCCAGCGAGATCGCCGCCGCATCGATACCCTTAACCGTTGCCGCCGGATGTACAGGCCCGATGGGGCCGGACAGATCGAAGGCTTTGCCGACTTCCCAGGGCCTGCCCTGCTTCTTGGCCTCACCCTGCAGATCACGACGGGTCATATCCAGGCCCAACGCATAGCCGAAAACCATTTGCGCCGCCTGCTCTACCGACACGTCCTTGCCTCCTTTGCCGATAGCAACGACCAATTCCATTTCGTAGTGCAGGTTGGCTGTTTTGGATGGATACGGCATTTGACCTGTCTGACCGTCGGCGACGGGCAGCAACGCATCGGCAGGCTTGCAGAAAAAGAAAGGATCTTCACGACCGGTAAAGCCCATTTCCTTGGCGTGTTCAGCGTAATTGCGTCCTACGCAGTAAACACGGCGCACTGGAAAGCGCGCGTCGCTACCAGCAACAGCAAGAGAAACAATCTCGGGGGCGGGAAATACATATGTCATAGCAGTCTCTTCAATAGTCTAGGTTATCGTCGATTAATAAAACGGTATGGCAGGCTGGTCGGCTGCCTTTATGCGCGCCATCAAAAAAAAGGGCCCGGTTATGTACAGCCGCGCCCTTTTTATAAGTGGTTGGAAACCAGTTGGTTATTTCCCTTGCTGGAATCGCTCGATACTGCTGGTAATCTCGGCATGCGCCGCTTCGATCCCTTCCCAGCCTTTGACCTTTACCCACTTACCTTTTTCCAGGTCTTTATAATGCTCAAAAAAGTGCTGGATGCGCTGCAACTCCTGCTCAGGCAAGTCTGTATGGGCATTCAGATTGCCATAGGGAGGGTACAGCTTGTCAATCGGACGAGCCAGCAGTTTTGCGTCGCCACCGGCTTCGTCGTCCATTTGCAACACGCCCAGGGCGCGACATTTGATGACCGATCCGACAGCAACGGGAAACGGTGTCACGACCAACACATCAACCGGATCGCCATCATCTGACAGGGTATCCGGAATATAGCCGTAGTTGCATGGATAGTGCATGGCCGTCATCATGAAGCGATCGACAAACACCGCTCCGGTGTCCTTATCAACTTCATATTTAACCGGATCGGCATTCATGGGGATTTCAATGACAACATTGAATTCTTGCGGCGTCTTGGAACCGGCCGGGACATTTTTCAAGCTCATAGTCAACTCTTCTGGTTACTGTGGTTACGGTTTTCATTCAATTCATCCGTCCGGATACCGGGAATAGGCGCACTATCAAAGTACTCATCGTCGGCTTCCGGCCGTTTGGCGTAAATGGTTTTTTCCGACGCATCGTCTGCGCGGTCCTGTTCGACGTGCTGATCGGCACGCTTGCGGTCAGGCGGGCCATCCGGATCCATCCGCGTGTCGGCCGCTGGCAAATATTTTTCTCCTGCTACGGTTGGAAGCATGGAAATCGACGCCGAGGCAAAGCGCCAGTGTTTGACAGCCTCTGCCGGTTTGCCGAGCCGATCGTAGAGCGCGCCAAGCAAGCTGTGGGTGCGTGGATCTTCACGCAACTTGAGGCTGCGTGTCAGATAGCGTTCGGCCTGTCCCCACAACTGCGCGGCCAGGCACAAGAAGCCGAGCGCATTGAGCAGGTCAGGATTATTTTCATCCTTCTCGAGCCATTGTTGTGCTTTGGTCAGACGCGCGTTGACCTGCTCGTCCGGACACTGGACATAAGCATTAAGCAAGCGGGGGTCAACATGTTCGCGCAACGACGCTTCCAGGATTTGTCCGGCGGTATCGAAATGGCCCGCGGCCTGCGCTTTTTCGGCTGCGGCCAGTGCGATCAGCGGCATGGCTTTTTCAGCCGTGCTGAATGACTTCCAGGTATTGGCCCAACTGTCCCGGGTGGTCGCTTTCA
>DATGQC010000032.1:0-14084 GCA_035304425.1 Advenella sp. | reverse complement strand
CGGCAACGACCAATGCGCCGTATTCTACAAAGGAGCCTTCATCGCACAGATCGGCAAGGTTCTCGCGGGCGGTTCTTTGTCCGCGTGCGCGCCGCCTGGCCACCGCCTGCGGGCGAGCGTCATCATACAGAATGGCATGGCGATCAAGTACGGCCTGCAAGTCGGGGCGGATAGCTGTCAAATCCACGGTTTCGGCAGCGACAGCGGTGTCGGTGCCGTCCGGCGTCTGCTCCAGCACTACCAGGATATCGCCCTCTGTCGTCTGACTGCCGCTATCGGCCCGTACCTCAACGACGCGTCCATTACATTCAGCGACAACGGAATGCTCCATTTTCATTGCTTCGATGACCGCAATAGGCTGGCCTGTCAGCACCTGCTCGCCTGCGCCCACCGAGACTTCGACAAGACGTCCGCTCAGTGGCTCGTACGAGGCGACCAGTCCCTCGTCAAGCACCTCCTGCACAACGTTTTTCATGACGGGCGATGCCCCGGTCGCAGGCGTCGTTCCGTTCAGGAGCTGATCCTTCGCGTCCTGCTCGTGTTCGAGCGCAGCAGCAGTCGCAACCAGTTGCCCGAGAACCGATTCGATATATCGGGTATGGTTTTTTTGCTGGAGGAAATCATCATGATCGACAAGCGCTTTTAGTAAATGAATGTTTGTCGACACGCCTGCGATCCTGAACTCAGCCAAACTGCGCCGCAGGCGCCTGACGACGGTTGAAAAATTCTCACTGGCGCTCGACACAATCAGCTTGGCCAAAAGCGTATCGAAAGCGGGCGCGGGACAATAGCCGCTATAGGCGTGCGTATCGACCCGGACATCAGGACCGGTGGGCGGGTCAAAACGCGCCAGACAGCCATGTGCGGGTCGCGTCAGACCCTGCGCGTCGGTGGCCTCTGCCGTGACCCGCACCTGGATGGCATAGCCCTTAGGTTGCGGCACGCTTGCAGGGTCCACGCCCAGCGCTTCAAGGCGCTTTCCTTGTGCAATGCCGATTTGCAACGCCACCAGATCAATGCCCGTGACCTGTTCTGTAATTGTGTGCTCGACTTGCAGTCGCGGATTGGCCTCGATGAACACAAAACCGGTTTGTACGCCGTGGTCATTTTCTTCAACGAGAAATTCAAACGTACCCAGGCTGCGATAGTTCACCCTGGATGCAAGCTTGCTTGCTGCAGCAATAATATCTGTACGTAATTGTTCCCCGAGAACCGGACTTGGCGCGATCTCGACCACCTTCTGGAAGCGACGTTGCAAGGTGCAATCGCGCTCGCCCAGGGCGACGACGTTCGAACCGTCCCCCACAATTTGCACCTCGATATGACGTGCGCGGTTTACCAGGCGTTCGGCATAAAGCGCATCCACGCCGAAGGCCGACATCGCCTCGGATCGGCAGCGGGCATAGCACTCCGGAATGTGCTCCCGGGCCTTGACGATGCGCATGCCGCGACCGCCGCCGCCACCTGCCGCCTTGATGACGATCCCCACGCCACCCTGTTCATCGAAGAACTGCTGAACCTGCTCCAGCGTGGCCCCTCCTGGCGTGGCCGGCATGACAGGCACACCGCACGCTTTTGCAAGTTGCAGTGCGCTGCCCTTATCTCCAAATAAGGCCAGGTGCTCGGCATCGGGTCCAATGAACGTAATGCCAGCGGCAGCACATGCCTGAGCAAAATCCGGTCGCTCGCTCAGAAAGCCGTAACCGGGGTGGATGGCATCACAGCCCTCTTTTTGCGCCACAGCGATAACGGCGTCGATGTCGATATACGCCGCCGGCCCCGTCTCGTTCAATGCAACCGACGAGTCCGCCAGCACGCGATGCAGTGAATGTGCGTCATCGCGCGAATAGGCCGCAACGCTGTGCATGCCCAGATCGCGGATGGCGCGAAGAATGCGAACGGCGATTTCGCCACGATTAGCAACTAAAATTTTCTTCATGATTTCCTGATTTCTTGTCCTGATAGTTCTTTTGTTTCCCGCTGGAACCTGCTCCTGCAAGGCGCAGTCGCATTTTTACCGGGTTCTGGGCACCAGCCTGAACACGGCTCGCGCAACGGCCAAAACGGCGCCGTTGTCGTCTTGCACCTCGCCCTCGCAAAAGGCGATGCTTTTGCCGCGTCGCGTACATGTGGCGATAATGTCTACGTCCGATCGGGCAGGCTCATAGAAATGAGTGGACATATCAATTGTTGCTGCCCCCACATGGAGCGGGTCGTGGGCGCGCGCTACGACGCTCAATGTGAAATCCAGTGCACTCATCAACGCGCCGCCGTGGATGTCGCCCCGACTGTTGACGAGTTCGCATTTCAATTTCAAATGTGTACGGCAACGCACGCCGTCCAGACTGATGCTTTGCAGACCAATATGGTTCATGAATGGCACATCAATGCCAAAGTGCCCCAGTTGAAAGTCATCTGCTGCGATCGATGACTGCTGACTTTTTATACTGCTCAAACTTAAATCCTCTGACGAATGCATAAGCGAATGCATAGAAATAACCCAAAGATCATTGGGCGGGGACGTGCGCCTTGTTCACAACCTGCCGCCATTTATCGAGTTCGGAATGAATAAACGTTGTGACCTGCGTGGGCGTGAGCTGCACGGCGATGGAGTTGTTGTCGGCCAGCCATTTCATATTTGCCGGCGCTGCATTGGCCTGCTGCGCGATGTCATTGAGCCTGGCGACTATTTCCCCAGGCAGGCCGGGCGGCCCGAACAGGCCTACCCAGGCCTGGGATTCATAGCTGGGATAGCCTGACTCGGCGATGGTTGGTATGCCTGGCAACGACGGCAATGGCTGCTTTGATGTCACCGCCAGTGCCTTGGCCTTGCCGTTCTGGATAAATGCTGAAGCAGAGGTGGCATCAAGGAATGCGGATGGAATTTGCGCACCGACCAGGTCGGTTGCCGCAGGTGCGGCTCCTTTATATGGAATATGGCGCAGGTTCGCACCTGTCACGAGTTTGAAAAGTTCGCCCGACAAATGCGCGGAACCACCCACGCCGCTTGAGCCAAAGGCCAGACCATCTGGCTGCTTTTTCGCATAATCGACAAATTCTTTTACGTTATTGACGGGCGCTTTGGCCGGCACCAGCAGCACGTTGGGCGCAAGCGCCAGAATCGCTATGTTTGAGAAATCTTTCTTTGGGTCATAAGGCAGATTCGGTTGCAATGCAGGGTAGATCACGTGCTGCGTCGCTGTAACCAATAACGTGTATCCGTCGGGTTTCTCCCGTGCAACCACCGCGCTGCCGATTTGCCCGCTTGCCCCCGCTTTGTTCTGGACCACCACGCTTGTCTTCAGCGCATGCCCCAGATCCCGCGCCAGGCGCCGCGCGATCAGGTCCGTGAATCCACCGGGCGCGAACGGCACAATAATGTTAATGGGTTGTTCTTTGGGCCAGTCAGCCGCGCGGGCGCTATGTGAAAAGCCCAACGCCGACGCAACCATGAGTATCGGCAATACCGGGAATACCCGGCGGTTCAATGTGTAGTTTGTCAGCATTTTGTCTCCGAAAATGTTGCCCTCCATTCATGGTTACATGATGAGTAACGATGCTGGAGCGCTTTTATTGAATGCTCAACTTTTGACTGATACTGCCTGCCAAAGCGGTTACCTTTTCAAGCGCCGGTACAGGCGCTGGTTCAGCTTTGGATGGCACGGAAGGGCTGCCAAATAGCGGATGAACGTCAGCCGATTCTGTTTGCCAACAGTGCATGGCATGTAAAGCGTATGCGCGTGCAATGCAGTGGGGTAATAGTAATTTGGGTGCATCTGTGACACAATTCACATCTTTCTCTGACAGCTATAGCGGTTCGGCATAGATCTCAATTGGGGTGAACTGACGATGGACTTAAGACAACTTCGGACCATCCTGGCTATTGCCGAAACGGGTAGTCTGACCAAGGCCGCTGAATTGCTTCACGTCGTTCAACCCGCGTTGTCCAGGCAGTTGAGGCAGCTGGAGGATGAGCTGGGTACACCGCTGTTTGAACGCAGCCGCCTGGGCATGGTGCTGACCGTTCCGGGCCGTCGCTTCGTTGACCAGGTGCGGGTTTCACTAAAGGGGCTTAATCAGGCCAAGGCTGACATTGGTGCTGCCGCCGCGAATCTGATGGGTTCTGTTGCCATCGGTATGTTGCCCGGTCTGGCTGCCGTCCTTGCCGGGCCTCTTGTCACGTCTCTGCGTCGGCAATATCCGGATTTGAAAGTACGCATCGCCGCCGGCTTTTCGGACTTTCTGCAAGATGGCCTGGAAGATGGCAAGCTGGACATTTGCCTGATGGGCGACTATCTGCAATCCGAGTTGCTCGTGACTTCACCGGTTTTTCGCGAGCCCATTTACGTTGTGGGACTACCCAATTGCGGGTTATCGCAATCCCAGCCGGTCAACCTCGCTGAAGTGGCCAAGAAGCCCATGGTGGTTCCCGAGGCGCAAAGCCTGCGCAATGTCATCGACCGCGCGTGCACGATCATCGGGGTTAACTTGAACCTGGTGGCGGAGTCGGACAGTACCGCCGTCATCCTCGACCTGGTAGAGCGCGGCGTGGGCTACACCATCCTGCCGGTCATGCCGATTACGCCCATGCTGAAGGCAGGACGATTTGTCGGTGCGCCCATCGTTAGTCCGCACCTTCGTCGGACCGTGATCATCGGCAGTCCGGTGATCAATCGCAACCCGCATACGGTGAACGCGCTTCAAGGCGAACTGATCGGCTTGCTCCGGCCGTATGTTCGGCAATTCAGTTGCGTGGGCGTGGAGTGGCTGGCCGATCTGTCAGGTTAGAACGGCTGCAGGCCGGCTGTCCTGCGTCTCTGGCTCTGTTTGACAGCAATGTCGCTGTCAGTGGCAACGCGACTGCGTTCAATCACAGGAGATGTCCCCTGGCTTCGGGCCGCAGCCCGGCGTAGCCGGTATCGGCTGAGATCACCGCCTTGCCCGTCCGCTTGCGGATATGATTTGCATTGCGGCGGCAGCGGGACAAGAAGGCGGTGTTGTACGGCGCGCCGCCTGGGGATCGCTTTTACGCCAGCTGCCGCGGCATCTGGCGTACCTGGGGCGATTATTTTGCCGGGTCTGCGGGGATCCATTTTTCGGCCATCTGATCGTACTGCCCACTGGCCTTGAGTAGGTGCATCCACTGGTCGACATACAGTTTGAACCGCATGTCATTGTTGGCGATCAGGTATCCCATTTCGGCGTATTGCAGCGGCTGGTCCGGATTGACGGCGCAAAGCTTGGGGTTCAGTTTGCTTTGGACCCGAGCCTCGGCCGCTTCGGTCACAAAGGCATCGGCCTTGCCATTGGCCACCTCATCAAAAATAGTCAGGTTGTCCTTGTGCATAGTGAGCGTTGCTGCTGGCAGCATGGTGCGCGCAAATTTTTCATTGCTGCCGCCGGGATTGGCCACAATCCGTACGTCGGGGCGGTTCAGGGCCTCGATGCTTTGATATTTTTCCTTGTCCTCGCAGCGGACAATCGGCGTTTTACCGTTTACCATATAAGGCGCGCTGAAAAAGGCTTTTTTCTGGCGATCCACGGACACTGAAATGCCGCCGGCGCCAATATCGCATTTGCCGGAAGTGAAATCGGCCATCAGGTTGGCCCAGGTCGTTTTGACGATCTGCGTCCTGGCGTCCAGGGTGCCGGCCAGGGCGTTCATCAGATCGATATCCAGGCCTTCAAAATGTCCGCCCTGGTCGAAACTGAACGGCTTGTAATCGCCTGGCGTACATACGCGCAGGGTCTTGCTGTCCATGACCTGTTTGAGCGTATCAGGGGCCGCCTGGGCCAGTGCCGAGAGCGGCAAGGTGCAGAGCAGGGCGGACAGCAGGGTCTTTTTCATGGTTATTCTCCGAAGACTGGGATGGGAAAAACAGCAAGTCTGGCGCAATTTCAGATGCAATACAATCAGGCTTATCCCAATATACGGGTACACTGGCTGATGCATACCCAATCTATCACATTCACACAATGAGCACCTCGCCCTGGCTGACCGGCTTTGCGCCCCTTCATTCACCCCGCATCACGCACCTTATTCTGGGCAGTTTCCCATCGGAAGCGTCGCTTGCGCGTCAGGGTTATTACGGGCATCCGCAAAACCAATTCTGGCGACTAATGGGCGCGATCCTGGGGGAACCCTTGCAGACCCTGGACTACGAGGCGCGTACGGCAATTTTGCTGGCCCACCGGATCGGGCTCTGGGACGTATATTCAGGCTGCGAGCGGGTCGGCAGCCTGGACAGCGCCATCCGCAGGGGCCGGCTTAACCCGTTGCATACCTTGTTTGCTGCAGCGCCCGCCTTACGATATGTGGGGTTCAATGGCAAGGCGGCAGCCAAGGCGGGACAGCCGCATATTCCTGCGCATCTCCGGACGCAGACGCTGCCTTCAAGCAGTCCGGCCTACACGCTGGCCTTTGCGGCCAAGCTGCAGCAATGGCAGCAGTTTTTCGCTTCACTGCGGACCTGACGCAACGAACGGCGGCGTCGCCCATACCTGCGGGCCGTGGTTCGGGCATCTGCTGGCGCCGCTTGATCTTTGCGCCGTGGTCGATGCTGCTCGTCCAGTGGGTCCCGGTTGTGCGTCTTGGTAATAATCACGATTGTCTTCATCCTATAGGGTTCTGATACAATAGCCCGGTTCGCCGCCGAGCCTGTTGCGCCGTCTGCCCTTTGGTTTTCCCCGGCAATCCATCGATCGTTCGTCGATGATTTGTCGATGAATTGACGATGATTTGTCGATGATTTGTCGATGATTTGTCGATTACCCGCCTGGGCTCTTTTATCCTGCCTTGGCGACGGGATCGACCAGGGCAGCGGGCGGTGTGAACAAAGCAGTCCGAACCGGCACAACGCGACAACCGTTGTCATCTATCAATTTTCAAGAACAAGAGCCAAGGAGCATCACATGAGTCTTTCACGTCGTCATTTACTGAAGGCCGCCGGTTTGTCGGGTCTGGCAACAGTCTGGCCAGGTATCGGTCTGGCGCAAAGTGCGCCCAAGCTGGAAAAAACCGATGTGTCTATTGCCGTGGGTGGCAAGGGTCTGGTGTACTATCTGCCGCTGACCATCGCGGAACAAAAGGGCTTTTTCAAGGAAGAAGGGCTCAACGTCAAGGTCGCCGACTTTGCGGGCGGCTCCAAAGCCCTGCAGGCCGTCGTCGGCGGCAGTGCCGACGTATGCTCCGGCGCGTTTGAGCACACGATCAGCCTGCAATCCAAAAAACAGTTTTTCCGTGCATTCGTACTGCAGGGACGCGCCCCGATGATTGTCCTGGCGGGCAACAAGAAAACGCTGGCCGGTTACAAATCGCCGGCAGATCTTAAAGGCAAAAAAATCGGCGTAACCGCGCCAGGCTCGTCCACCAATATGCTGGTCAGTTTCTTTCTTGACAAACACGGTCTGAAAGATTCCGATGTGTCCATTATTGGCGTGGGTGGCGGCGCCGGCGCAGTCAGCGCCCTGCGTGCCGGGCAGATCGATGCGCTGAGCAATCTGGATCCGGTGATCAGCCTGCTCGATGGCACAGGAGATATTTTCACCATTGCAGACACGCGCACCCTGAAAGATACGCAGGCGATTTTCGGCGGCCCCATGCCTGCCGGTTGCCTGTATACCGCGCAAAAATATATCGATGAAAATCCGGGTACGGTGCAGGCGCTGACCAACGCCATGGTCAAGGCAGACAAATGGATCCAGACAGCCGGGCCGGATGAAATCATGAAGACGGTGCCCAAGAACTATCTGCTGGGCAATCCAGAAGTCTATAAGCTGGCGCTGACCAGAAGCTTCGAGGGCCTGTCTCCCGATGGCCGGATCGACCCCCTGGGCGCTGAAACCTCGTTGAAGGCGCAGGCCGCATATATTGCGGGCTTCAAGGCCGAGGCCATCGATCTGTCCAAATGCTGGACCAATGATTTCACCGATAAAGCTGCCAATGCCTGATGCTATGAATGATGCTGCCTTAAGCCTGGACAATATCACCTGCACGTTTGTCTCCAGGGACGACCGGGACCAGAAGTACACCGCAGTCCGGGAGGCGACGCTGCATATCGCGCCCGGAGAATTCGTGTCCGTCGTGGGGCCGACAGGCTGTGGCAAATCCACGCTGCTCAATGTGGGGGCAGGCCTGCTTGCTCCCTCATCCGGACAGGTGCGGGTTTTCGGTCAACCCTTGTCCGGCATCAACAAACGGGCGGGCTATATGTTCCAGGGCGAGGCGCTGCTGCCGTGGCGCAACGCGCTGGACAACGTAACGGCCGGTCTGGAGTTTGCGGGCACGGCCAGGGACGAGGCCAGACGCCTGGGGCTGGACTGGCTGCGTCGCGTGGGTTTGTCCCAGGCCGAATATAAATACCCGCACCAAATGTCCGGCGGCATGCGCAAGCGTGTCATGCTGGCGCAAACGTTGATTCGCGATCCCGATATCATTCTGATGGACGAGCCTTTTTCTGCGCTGGATATCCAGACCCGTCAACTGATGGAAAATGAGGTGCTCGATATCTGGATGAAGCAGCGCAAGGCCGTGCTCTTTATTACTCACGACCTTGACGAAGCCATCGCCATGAGCGATCGGGTGGTCGTGCTCTCTGCGGGACCGGGCACTCATATCATGGGCGAGTTTCATATCGATCTGCCGCGTCCGCGCGATGTGGCCGAGGTGCGTGCTCACCCGCGCTTTGTTGAACTTCACCAGGCTATCTGGAGCGTCCTGCGAGACGAAGTTCTCAAAGGCTACGATCAACAAAAACGGAAGTAATATGTGGAACGCCATTAAACCCTCACCCAAAAACTATCGCGTGTGGCAGCTGCTGATCGTCGTCGTCCTGCTGGGTGCCTGGTATCTTATTTCCCTGAATGACACAGCGGCATTCTTCTTTGGTCAGCCCCTGGGCGTGGCCGAGGTCATCTGGAACTGGTTCGTTGTCAATGCCGATATTTACAGGCATCTGGGCATCACGCTTATTGAAACCTTGCTGGCTTTTTTTCTTGGCACCGTATTTGGCATGGGCTTCGGCCTGTGGCTGGGGCTTTCCCGCACGGCAAGCCTGGTGCTTGATCCCTTCCTCACGGCGCTCAATTCCATGCCCAGGGTTATTCTTGCGCCGATCTTTGCGCTCTGGTTCGGACTCGGTATCGGATCCAAAGTCGCGCTGGCTTTTACGCTGGTGTTCTTTATCGTGTTCTTCAACGTGTTCCAGGGGATCCGCGAGGTAAGCCCGACGCTGCTCGATAACGCACGCATGCTGGGCGCAAACCGACGCCAGCTGCTGCGTCATGTATATATTCCCTCTGCCACCAGCTGGGTCTTCTCCAGTCTGCATGCCTCTGTCGGCCTGGCCTTTGTGGGCGCGGTCGTTGGCGAGTATCTGGGCTCTGCCAGTGGTGTAGGTTATCTGATCCTGCAGGCCGAGGGGACGTTCGATATCAATACGGTGGTTGCCGGAATCATTGTCCTTACCGTGTTTGCCCTTATTCTTGACGGCATTGTCAGCATTACAGAGAAGTATGCGCTTACCTGGCGTCCGGCAGCGGGTGAGACCGAAAAGCTGTAGCAATCTGCCCCGGGTCCCCCCGGGGCAATCGCTGTATTATCCTTAACATATCAAGGCGTTGCATCGCCAGGAATTTGCAGTTATGACGAAACAGATTAAAATCGCCGCGATACCCGGAGATGGTATCGGCAAGGAAGTGATGCCGGAAGGGCTGCGGGTCCTGCAGACAGTGAACGAGAAATTCGGTTTGAACCTCGCCATTACCGAATTTGAGTGGGCCAGTTGCGATTATTATGAAAAACATGGGCAAATGATGCCTGATGACTGGTTTGAAACGCTCAAATCTTTCGACGCGATATACTTCGGCGCAGTCGGCTGGCCCGACAAAGTCCCGGATCATATTTCCCTGTGGGGTTCCCTGCTTAAATTCCGTCGTGAATTTGATCAGTATGTGAATTTGCGTCCTGTGCGTCTGATGCCGGGCGTGCCATGCCCGCTGGCCAATCGCAAGCCGGGCGAGATTGATTTTCTGGTGGTGCGCGAGAATACCGAAGGCGAATACTCTTCTGTGGGCGGCAGGATTTTTGAAGGAACAGACAGGGAAGTGGTGTTGCAGGAGTCGGTGTTCACCCGCAAGGGCGTAGATCGTATTCTGAAATACGGCTTTGAACTGGCCGGCAAGCGGGAGCGCAAGACGCTCACGGCGGCGACCAAGTCCAACGGTATTTCAATCAGCATGCCATACTGGGACGAACGTGTGGTGGAAATGGCCAAGCAGTACCCGGACGTGAAGTGGGACAAGCAGCATATTGATATCCTGAGCGCCCGCTTTGTTTTGCAACCTGATCGTTTTGATGTGGTGGTTGCCTCCAACCTGTTTGGCGATATTTTGTCTGACCTGGGCCCCGCATGTACCGGCACCATCGGTATCGCGCCATCAGCAAACCTGAATCCGGAACGCGATTTTCCGTCGCTATTTGAGCCGGTGCATGGTTCTGCGCCCGATATTTATGGCCGAAACATTGCCAATCCGGTGGCCATGATCTGGTCAGGCGCAATGATGCTGGCGTTTTTTGCAGATGATCACCCGGAAGCGCAAAAAGCGGCGGACTGCATTATGCAGGCGGTGGAAGCCACATTGGTGAATGGGCCCAAGACGCCCGATCTGGGCGGGCAGGCCGGCACGACCGAGATGGGCAAGGCGATCGCGCAACTCGTCGCCAGTCAGCAGTAGAAATACGTGCCCAGGCGGGTTTTTTGCCTGCCCTGGGCGATGCCAGTGAGATGGGGCGCGGTGCTTCGTCAACACGTTGACTCACGCGCCGAACACGCTGCGCATCTGTACATTGGCCCGCGCACTACACAATCTGCTGGCTAATACACACGCAATTCAACAGACACGCAATTCAACAGACACGCACTACAAAAAATTCCGTTAACACGTGATCCGGGCCACAGGGCAGGATACCCGCAGCAAACAGCGGGCGCCTGCGCCAGGCCGGCGCAGGACGACGTGTCATGCGCCCGTTGGTTGTGGATCGGTGAAAGCGCGCAGTGAAGTGATGATCGTCAGATAGGCCTGGCCGGTGCAGACGGTTTTTCTGTTATTGTGTGATAATCGCAATGACCTCAGCAACGCCCGCCGTCTGCAGGCAATTTTCACGAATATCGCCATCCAAGGCCGCCGGCGACATTGATTGCTGCTTCCGTTTGCAGGCGCGGTCTTTGCCGCCAAACCTGTTCGCAAGCATTGACCGTCAGATCTATTGGTAAAAAATGAATATGAGTGACACCGACATCGACCACAAACCCATTATTTCCATTGGCGCTCTGGGGGGCACGATCAGCATGACCGGTTCGCCGGGCAGCCAGGGCGTGAGTTCCAACCTTGGGGCAGAGGAGCTGGCTCAATCTGTGCCAGGACTGGCGCAGGCGGCCACGCTTAATCTGCATACGTTGGCTCGCATCGCCAGTGGTTCCATCCGTTTCCAGCATCTATTCGATACCCTGGCGTGGGCCGCGCAGCAAATTGATCAGGGTGCGCAGGGTGTGGTCATTACCCAGGGCACCGACACACTGGAAGAATCGGCATTTCTGCTGGATCTGTTCTGGGACCGACACCAGCCGCTGGTGCTGATGGGGGCGATGCGCAACCCGCAAATGCCCGGCGCCGATGGCAGCGCCAATCTGCTGGCTGCGGTGCAGGTGGCGGCCGACCGGCATAGTTGTGATCGCGGCGTGCTGGTGGTCATGAATGACGATATTCACGAAGCGCGGCGCGTGCGCAAAATGCATACTACGCATGTTGAGGCATTTGTCTCGCCGGTGTTCGGACCTGTCGGGGTTGTTCAGGAAGGACGGGTGCGCTATCTGCGCGATACGCCCGCAATGCCGCGCTTGCCGACACCGCCGGCGCACGCCGACAAAGTGCTGTTGCTGGAGCATAGCCTTGATGACGATCCCGGTATCGTCTCTTATGCACTGGATGCGGGATATGCCGGTATCGTGGTTGCCGGCTTCGGTTCCGGACATGCATCGGAGTGGTTGCGAGATGCCTTGGTGGCAGCGGCAGTGCAAGTGCCGGTCATCATGTGCAGCCGGACGGGTGCCGGCAGCACTACTGCGGGTGTGTATGGTTACAAGGGGGCGGAAATCGATCTGCAGCAGCACGGTGTGTTGATGGGCGGCTGGCTGTGCCCGCGCAAGGCCCGGCTGCTGCTTGGCGCCGCCATCTGGAACGGACTCCATCGCGACGCAATCCACAAGCTGCTGATCGCCTGGTCACAGTAAGAGCCAGTCTATTTCAACTATATTTGTACGAGGAAATGTCATGTCATATCGGTATCTGGGTAAAAGCGGCTTGAGCGTATCTCCCCTTACGTTAGGGACAATGATGTTTGGCGGGCAGACGGATGAGGCGCAGGCACACCGTATTATCCAGGATGCAAAAGAGCATGGGATCAATTCCATTGATACCGCAGATGTCTACAACGGCGGTGAATCCGAGCGTGTGGTGGGGCGTGCCCTCAAAGACAATCGTGATTTCTGGGTGCTGGCGACCAAGCTGGGCAACCCTGCCGGCGAAGGGCCGAATGAACGGGGGATCTCGCGCAAGTGGATTGTCCAGTCTGTGCATGCGAGTCTGAAACGGCTGGGCACCGACTATATCGATATCCTGTATATGCATCGTGAAATTCCCGACGAACCGCTGGGTGAAGCGATGCGCGCCATTGCCGATCTGATCCGCCAGGGCAAGCTGCGCTATTTTGGCGTGTCTAATTTTCGCGGCTGGAAAATTGCCGACACCGTCCGCCTGGCCGATGAATTGGGCATTGATCGTCCTGTGGCCAGCCAGCCGTTATACAACCTGGTGTCGCGTAATGCAGAAGTGGAACAGTTGCCCGCTGCAGCAAACTATGGCATTGGTGTGATTTCCTACAGTCCGCTGGCGCGCGGCGTGTTAACCGGAAAATATGCGGCAGATGCGCCGCCGCCGCCCGATTCCCGGGCCGGCCGCGGCGACAAGCGCATCCAGCAAACAGAGTTTCGTGCGGAGTCGCTGCAGGTGGCGCAGAAAATCAAGGCGCATGCCGAGGCGCGCGGGATATCCGCCGCCGATTTTGCGCTGGCATGGGTGTTGAACAACCAATACGTGACTTCGGCCATTGTGGGGCCGCGTACCTTTGAACAATGGCGTTCTTATCTGAACGCGCTGCAATACCGGTTGACCGAAGAAGATGAAGCGCTGGTCGATGCACTGGTCACGCCGGGGCATACCTCCACGCCTGGTTATAGCGATCCGGGCCATCCGGTACGGGGACGCCTGCCAAGAGCAGTCTGACCGCACCCTGGAGATATCCGGCCTACCCACGCTATGTCCGCAACAGCGGGCGGCAAGCCAGCCAGGTGTGCTCAAGGGGGGTATGGCAGATTCGCGGCATGCGCCTGCGCTTATGCCCTGGTTTGTCTCGGTGCTCTGGGCGGCCATGAAAAAAATCAGGGCGGCCAAACGAGTGCGCTTATTATTCGCATGCTCGACTGACTGCCCTGATGATGGTGTGAACGCCCGCAGTGGGCAATGCTCACTACGAACGGCATCGCTGCCGTTATTGATAAGCGCCGGATGACATTACTGCGAAATGACGGCGCGCTTGCTTTTGCCGCTGTGATGTATCAAAGTAAAACCAGGCTCAGCAACCATACCGTGAGCATTCCGACCACGCCCTGGATCAGCGTGGCCATGGTTTGCGCATAATAGGCGGTTGATACGCGCATGCGGCTGAACTGCGTGACCACCCAGAAGAAACTGTCGTTGGCATGGGAGACGGTCATCCCGCCTGCGCCAATGGCCATCACGGTCAGCACGCGTCCCATTTCACTATCCAGGCCCAATTGTCCGAGCATGGGCGCAACCAGCGCAGAGGTGGTGACCAGTGCGACGGTGGTGGAACCCTGAGCGGTCTTGAGCGCTGCCGATACGATAAAAGGCATGAATAGCCCAATGCCCATAGCGGACAGGGTCGTGCCAATATAATCGCCCAGCGGTGTGACTTTCAGGATCGCGCCAAACGCGCCACCGGCGCC
>DATGQC010000031.1:0-6107 GCA_035304425.1 Advenella sp. | reverse complement strand
ATCCGTAAAAACAATCCTGAGCTGGATGTCAAAGTATTCGCTGGACAATCAGGCGATTTCGCCCACAAGATCACCAGCGGCCAGCTGGATGCGGCCATCGCCACCGAGCCCCCGGAGTATGCATACAAAGAGCTGATCTGGACGCCGCTTTATGCGGAACCCATGATTCTGATCATTCCACGCAAGCCGTTTTTTACTTTGGCGGACCAGACCGGCGATCCGTCCATAGACATTCTGAACCACGCGCCATTCATTCATTTTGACCAAATGACCTGGACCGGTATTCTGATCCGGCAAACACTCAGGAAGCTGGCCGTCAGCGTAGACATCCAAATGGAAATGAACTCGATCGAAGCCATTATCGAACTGGTGCGCCAGGGCTATGGCGTTTCCATTGTTCCGAAACTGGCCAACCTGAATTGGGAACAGGATGAGAAATTACTGTTCGTAGACCTGTCACCGACGCGTATTTACCGTCGCATCGGCATTCTGGAACGCAAATTCCATCATCGCAGCAACTTCACCAATGCGATCCGGGATCATTTTGGACAGTCCGGTCCGGCACTCAAAGAGCGCGCCGCGCTGCTGTAAGAGTGAGCGTAAAGACAAAGACAAAGGTGTAGGTGAAGATGAAGGTGTAGGCGAAGCAGTCCGGGACCGGTGCACAATGCATACGCATTCTTCAGGGCCGGGCGCCGATGACACCCGGCCCTTGGGGATTAAACACAGCCCACAACGCCTTTTTCAGCCAGATGCGCGATTGCATCTGTCGTATAACCAATCTCTTCCAGGATCTCCGCGGTATGCTGTCCCAGCAACGGCGGCGTGCGGTTCACGCCGCGCGGTTCATTATTGAAGGTGACCGGATAAGCGATGTGGCGCAAGTCTCCCAGTTTCGGATGCTTGCTTTTAACCACGATATTCCTGGCCTCGACCTGTTCGTGCGATAACGCCTGGTCAAGCGTATGCAATGGCGCGACAGGAACGCCTGCGCGACGCAGCCGCAATAGCCAGGATTGCGTCGTATCCTGGTCCAGCACTTCCTGGACCAGCGCGCAGGTTTGCTCAAAACGATTTACACGCTGCGCATTCGTACTGAAATCAGGATTATCCGCGTATTGCATCAGTCCTGCCTCCTGACAAAAACGCCGCCAAAGCCGGTCGTTGCCTACGCCCAGCATCAGCTCCCCGTCCTGAGTGCGAAACACCTGATAAGGACACAGTGACGGATGCGCCGTGCCCATTCTGGAAGGCGTCACACCTGAAAACCAGTAGTTATGCGACATATACCCCATGAACCCCATGGCGGTATCGAGCAGGGAAACTTCTATATAGCCGCCCTGCCCGGTATTTTTTTTATGCAGAACCGCTGCCAGAATACCAGAGACGGCGTGCAACCCCGTTCCCAGATCCACCGGAGAGAAGCTGACCCGGGCCTGGGGACCGTTTTTCTGTCCTATCGTACTGATCATGCCACTGAATGCCTGCAGCATGACATCGTATCCGGGCTCTTCGCCCCAGGGGCCGTCGCGTCCGTACCCCGATATTTCACAATAAATCAGGCTGGAGTTGATCTCGCGCAAGCTCTGGTAGTCGACACCGAGTCGCTGCGCCGTACCGGCGCCGAAACCCTGTATGACCACATCGGCGCGCGCCACCAGCTCACGAACGATTTGCTTGCCTTCCGGCGACTTCAAATCCAGCGCAAGGCCCCGCTTGTTGTGGTTGACGGCCATGAACGAAGCCGATTCACCGTCTTTTTGAGGCAGCCAGCCGCGCGTCTCGTCGCCGGAGCCGGGCGGCTCCACTTTAATGACGTCGGCGCCAAGGTCGCCAAGATACTGTCCGCATAACGGGCCGGCAAGCACTTTGCTGAGGTCTAATATTCGTATTCCTTGAAGCGGACGCATCTTTTTTCCAATATCCTGGTTGCTTATACTGTATCTATACGTTGTGCGGCGCGCTGCGCCAGTCGCGAACGTATCCGGATCAATTACACGTGTCTTTTACGAAGCAAATATTTTTGTGTGCCTTCCATGACCACAACTTCATTCTGATTGATAATGGACGATTGCATCACCAGCACACCGGTGGTACGCCCGGGAATCAGCTCAGAGACCACCAGCGACGGATAGAGCGTATCGCCCACAAAAACCGGATTCAGGAATTTGCTGCTTTGTTCAATAAAGGCTTTCAGAGACTCTTCCACGCAATGTGGAAACAGGCCGGCGCCCGCCGCTGTCTGTATCAGCACCTGGAATCCATGCGCCAGCATATGCGGCATGCCATGAGCCCGACAGTACTCCACGTCATAGTGCACCGGATGGTTATCGCCGCTGGCCAGTTGAAAGGCGGCAAACAAGGCATCGGTCATGGTTCTGGAGGGAATATTGAATTTTTCTCCGATTTCAAAATCTTCGAAGTATTTTTGTGCACATAGTGAATGTGAAATCATATTTTTTTCCGTGTTTACGTTGCTGTTTCCGGCTCAATTGGTTGCCATGTCTGACGCTTTGACCACATCGCTCCATTTTTTCTGTTCGGCAGCGATGAACGCTTTCAGCGCTTGCGGATCAGGCTTGCTCTCAAGCAGCAAACCCATCTGATCCGCCTTCTGCTTCAAGCCGTCGTCGTTCAGTGCAGCCTGCAAACTGGAACGCAAAATCTCAATGACATCTTTATCTGTTTTGGCGGGCACCTGCATTGCATTCCATGTATACGCCTCGTAGCCTGGCAACGCTTCGGCAATGGCCGGAATATCCGGCGTCTGGGGTAGCCGCTGGCTCATGCTCGTGGCGATCAGACGAACCGTTTTTGCCCGCGCTTGAGCCAGCGCCGTCGGCGCACTATCGACCATGAACTGAACATGACCGCCGATCAGATCCGCCATGGCAGGCGCGCTTCCCTTATAAGGTATATGCCTGGCATTGAACTTGCCCACATAATTGAGCAATGCGCCGCCCAGATGGGGCGCGCTGGCGATGCCTGCGGAGCTGTAGTCGGTTTTATCCGAATTCTGTTTCAAATATTCAAGAAACTCGGTCAGGTTTTTCACCGGAAGGTCTTTGTTCACGACAAGCGCCAGCGGAGCGCGCGCCGCCAGCCCGACAGGTGCAAAATCAGCGTCTGAATAGGACAAGGTGCTGTGCAGTGTCGGATTAACCGCATGCGCCACCGTAGACATCAAAACGGTATAGCCATCGGGCGCCGCTTTGGCGACAAAATCGGTGCCGACAATGGTGCCCGCGCCGGCTTTATTTTCAACGATCATCGTCGCGCCCAGCTTTTTTCCCCAGACATCGGCCAGCGCCCGTGCAAAGGTATCGGTCGGGCCACCTGCCGCATAAGGCACCACCAGCCGGACCGGTTTTTCGGGATAGGCCGCATAGGCTGCTGCCATGGACGCAAGGCCCAGCGAAAGGGCTGCAATAATTCGTTTGGTGAATAATTTCATTTGTCGCCTCGGTTCATTTGTCATCGGCCAACTATATCTACCCTCGATAAAGCTCGTCCAGTTGAAATTATTATCACCGCATTAGAAAAAATCTAATACACTATTGCTTTATGCCAGACACCCTGATCCGATCATGCGATATGAATTAACTGATATTCGCGTTTTTATGGCTATTGCCGACGCAAAAAACCTGAGCATCGGGGCGATGAATATGCACATGACCGCACCGTCGGCCAGTTACCGATTAAAAAATCTCGAAAACGCATTGGGTGTATCGCTATTTGACCGGACAGCCCGGGGCATGGCCCTGACCTCCGCCGGAGAATCGGTATATCGCTACGGCGAGGCCATGCTGTCAAGCGCGGACCAATTACGAACCGAGATGACCCGCTATAACGCCGGTGTTACCGGTCACATCAAGGTCTTTGCCAATAGCAGCACCTTAAGTCCGCTACCGTCACCGCTCAGTCGGTTTCTGGCCCGCCACCCGACAATCAATATCGAACTGGAAGAACACCTGAGCGAAGAAAGCGTCAGAGCGGTGCACGATGGCCTGGCCGATATCGGCTTGGTCGCCAGCGTCGTCCATTTGCGAGGATTGGAAGCGATTGAGTATGGTCATGACGAGCTCGTTTTTGTCACGCCTCGTGGCCATCCGCTCACCAGCGTTGAGCGCGTCACGGTGGATATGGCTTTAAAGCATGAACTGGTATCGGTCGGCAAACGCAGCAGCAATTTTCTGTACCTGCAGCAAATTGCCAACAAACTGAACAGCAATATGAATGTGCGCGTGCACCTGCCCGATTTCGATGCCGCGTTGCATTGCGTGCAGGAAGGCGTGGGTATTTCACTGATGCCGCTTTCAGTAGCCAGGCGCTCGGCCAAAAGAAAACTGGTCGACATTGTGCATCTGAGCGATCCCTGGGCCAAGCGCAATCAACTGATCGTCGTGCGATCGCTTTCTGCGCTGCCCAAATACACGCAGGAATTTATTCAGATGCTCGCCGCCGGTTAACCACCGCTGCCGGCGTGCTGTATTGTCATATCGCGCAATTGCGGCGTTCAACGCAAGTCGTTCGTCACCATGGATGCGCTGCAACCGAACGCGCGCCAATCAAAACGCCCGTCGTAAAATGCCATATTCTGCAGCGGGCGGCGCCATTCAGTACGACGCCATACCACCTGCCGGCGCGGTTACACACCTATGCGCGACAGCGACTGAACCCTGACGGCGTCTACAAAAACGTTTGCGCGATTTCCTCTGCAGTACGCTGCAGTTGCGGCATTAACGCCATCAACTGATCAAAGCTCTTTTCCTCTTCAAACGCCTGAACGGCAACGGCAGCGCAAATCCGATTCTTTCCCAGCGAAACCGGAACCGCGATGGCGTTCATGCCTTCCACATGCTCGTGGCGGCTGATGCCATAGCGTCGCTTTCTGGTGCGCGCAAGTTCGGCTTCCAGTTGATCAGGCTGTGTAATGCTGTGTGAGGTCCGTGCGCGCAGCGGCAGTGTATGCAACAACCGGTCTCGCCGCTGCTTGGGCAACAGGCTCAACAACAACTTGCCACTGGCCGAACAATGCATCGGTACGTGCGAGCCCGGCTTAAGGCCCAGCTTGACGGCCGCAGGATGCTGGGCCCGATCCAGATAAATAATCTCGTGACCGCTGATCGCCGTCAGGTTGCAGTTCAACTGCACCCGTTCGACCAATTCGCTCAGCAACGCATGCCGGGCAACGGCCAGACTGCCCGAACTCATGAGCACTTTCACCGAAAAATTGCGGATCCGCGCCGAGCATTCATATTTTTTACTGTCCGAGACCTGCACGATCAGCCAGGCTGCCTCCAACAGCTTGACGATGCGATGCACCGTCTGTTTAGGCAAATTGATCTGCTCGACAATTTCGCTCAATTGCATGGGTCGACCAGCCCTGGCCAGTATTTCCAGCACACGAAACGACCTGATGGCTGCCGCGTTTTCCGTTGCGCTCATATCCTTGCTTCCTCCTTTGTTACGGGCTGCGAGGCCTCTTCTTTTTCTTGTTCACTATAGATTCTTTGTCCCGAAAATCAACAAAAAGCATTTCTTGTGCTCTGCGACAAATGCGAAATGTCGAATTTCGGGACTTTTGACCATTGAGCATACCCTATATTTTCAGAAATATTACAAATTCGATTCATTAGTCCAGGGAGCAACAATGGATACCATCAATAGAAGCAGTCCGGAATACGTCACGCAAGCAGTCTTACAACTGGTGGAACGGGCCCGCGCTGCCCAACGGCTGTTTTCCAGCTGCGATCAGCAACGCATTGATGAAGCCGTACTGGCAGTGGGCTGGGCAATCATGGAACCAGAACGAAACCGCCAGCTGGCAGAGCAGTCTGTTGCCGATACCGGCCTGGGCAACGTACCTGACAAAATCCGCAAGAATCATCGCAAAACACTGGGACTGCTGCGCGATCTGCATGGCGTCAAATCCACAGGCGTCATCAACAGCGATCAGACAAATGGCATCACGGAAATTGCCCGGCCCGCCGGTGTTGTTGCTGCCATCACACCATCGACCAACCCGGGCGCGACGCCGGCCAATAAAATCATCAATGCCATCAAATGCGGCAACGCCATCATCGTGGCGCCGTCGCCCAAAGGGG
>DATGQC010000030.1:0-7792 GCA_035304425.1 Advenella sp. | reverse complement strand
GCCCAGGTGCTACGCTGACGCCGTCGACCCAGTCCTGGACCAATTGCACGGGCTTGCCCAACAGTTCGCTCAGGCGCTTGGCTACCGGAGCAAGCGAGTCCTGGGCCGTCAATGTGCCCTCTGTCGGGCGGCCCAGATGCGATGTCACCATGACGGCAGCGCCTGCTTCCAGCGCCATCTGGATGGCCGGCACGGACGCGCGGATACGGGTGTCCTCCGTGATGCTGCCGTCGTCGGCCAGTGGCACGTTCAGATCGGAACGGATGAAAACACGTTTGTCTTTGAGCTGGCCATTCTTTGCCAGGGCGGAAAGCGTTTGTACATTCGCCATATTGTCACTCCTTGGTGTTATTGTGAAAAACGGCACTGCCCGCCGAAGCGCGCAATGCCGTTTGCAATGTCCTTGACAGACACCAACCGATTACTTGGCTGACATCAAAGCTACCGTGGTATCGAGCATACGATTGGAGAAACCCCACTCGTTGTCGTACCAGGACGCCACTTTGACCAGCTTTCCGGATACTTTGGTTTGTGTCGCATCAAACGTGCTGGAAGCTGGATTGTGGTTGAAGTCTACGGAAACCAGCGGGGCTTCGTTGTAATCCAGGATGCCTTTGAGCGAACCTTCCGAAGCTTTTTTCAGAATGGCATTCACCTCTTCAACTGTCGTATCGCGTTTGGCAACAAAAGACAGATCGACAAGAGATACGTTAATTGTCGGAACGCGGACCGAATAGCCATCCAGCTTGCCGTTCAGTTCAGGCAGAACCAGACCAACCGCAGCGGCCGCACCGGTTTTGGTGGGGATCATGCTCATGGTGGCGGAACGGGCACGACGCAGGTCTTCATGATAAACGTCAGTCAGCACCTGGTCATTGGTGTAGGCATGAATGGTTGTCATCAGGCCATTTTCCACACCCAGCGCTTCATGCAGCGGCTGCACCAGCGGAACCAGACAGTTGGTGGTGCATGAGGCATTGGAAATAACCGTGTCGCTTGCCTTGAGCACTTGGTGGTTGACACCGTAAACAATGGTGGCGTCCACGTCTTTGCCGCCCGGGGCCGAAATAATGACTTTCTTGGCGCCGCCTTTGAGGTGGGCGCTGGCTTTTTCCTTGGAAGTGAAAAAGCCTGTGCACTCCAGGACGACGTCAACGTTCAGGTCGCCCCATGGCAATTCTGCCGGATTGCGATTGGCAAGAACACGGATCTTGTCGCCATTGATTACCATGTAATCACCATCGACGGCGACAGTACCAGGGAAGCGGCCATGTGCAGTGTCATACTGAGTCAGGTGGGCATTGGTCTTGGGATCGCCCAGATCATTGATCGCGACGATTTCAATATCATGCTTTTTGCCACCTTCATAGTGAGCACGCAGTACATTACGGCCGATGCGGCCGTAGCCGTTAATTGCAACACGAATGGTCATTACATTCTCTCCTGTTTTATAAAACCTGTTTAACCCTGTTCGCCACGTTCTCCGCGGTAAACCCGAAATGCTTGAACAGTACGCCGGCAGGCGCTGATTCACCATAGGTATCCAGCCCTACCGCAACGCCGTTACGGCCTATGTATTTATACCAGCCAGACGTTACACCCGCCTCGATTGAGATAGCCGGCAAGGCCGCCGGAATCACGCTATCGCGCCACTCGGCGCTCTGGCGATCAAATACGGAGGTGCTGGGCATGGATACGACGCGGACGGGAATATTTTCCTGCGCAAGCAATGCCTGGGCTTCGAGCGCCAGGCCGACTTCGGAACCGGTAGCAATAATAACGGCTTGTGCCCCTTGCGCGTCACGCAAGACGTAACCACCTTTTTCTATTTGTTCGATGGTCGCAACGTCGCGCTCGACGAAAGGCAGGTTCTGGCGCGATAAAAGCAAAGCGCTGGGGCCACCCTCCTGCACCTGCATGCCGACACTGACCGGCCGCGATACAGCAGCCTTCCAGGCAATCGCCGTTTCCGTCGTGTCGCAGGGACGCCAGACATCAAGATTGGGAATCAGGCGCAGACTGGCTGCATGTTCGACCGACTGGTGCGTGGGACCGTCTTCGCCCAGGCCAATGGAGTCGTGCGTAAAGATATGGACAACGCGCTGCTTCATGAGCGCCGCCATGCGGATGGCATTGCGCGAGTAATCTGAAAAAGTGAGAAAGGTGCCGCCAAACGGCAGGTAACCACCATGCAAGGCAATACCGTTCATAATGGCAGCCATGCCGAACTCGCGCACGCCATAATTGATATGACGGCCGAAGCTCAGGTGGCCGTCGGTACCGCAACGCACTGCGCCGGCGCCTTTCCAGTCGGTAAAGACCGACCCGGTCAGGTCTGCCGAACCGCCCAGCATCTCAGGCAGCATGTCGACCAGCGCTGTAATGGCAAACTGCGATGCCTTGCGCGATGCGACGGTTTCAGCCTTGCTGACGGTCTGCTCCAGGAACGCCGCAAATTTTTCGGCAAAGCCTTCAGGCATCTGACCGTTCATCCGGCGAGTAAACTCCTGGGCCTGCTGTGGATAATCTATGCTATAGAGCGCAAACTGCTTTTTCCAGTCCCGCTGGATTTGTTCGCCTCGCTCGCGCTGGTTCCAGCCGGCATAGACGTCTTCAGAGATTTCAAACGGCGGCAACGTCCAGCCGATGGCTTCACGCGTGGCGGCAATTTCCGCCGCACCCAGCGGTGCGCCATGAACCTTGTCGCTCCCCTGCAGATTGGGTGCGCCCTTGCCGATGGTTGTCTTGCAGATGATGATTGTCGGACCGGCAGAACCGCGCTGCGCCTGCTGCTTGGCTTTGGCAATCGCGTGATCGACCGCAAACACATCGTGGCCGTCGACGCCACGAATCACATTCCAGCCGTAACCTTCAAAGCGCTTGCCGGTATCATCGGCAAACCAGGGTTCAACCCTGCCGTCGATGGATATACCATTATCATCATACAGAACAATGAGTTTGGACAGTTTCAGGGTTCCGGCCAGCGAACACACTTCGTGGGAAATGCCTTCCATCAGGCACCCGTCGCCAACAAAGGCATAGGTGTAATGGTCAACGATTTTGTGTTCGGGTTTGTTGAACTCTGCTGCCAGCAATTGCTCGGCCAGCGCAAAGCCTACTGCGTTTGACAGCCCCTGCCCCAGCGGACCGGTTGTGGTTTCCACGCCAGGAGTAATACCCACCTCGGGATGGCCCGGTGTTTTGGAATGCAATTGGCGGAACTGACGCAGTTCTTCAATAGGCAAATCATAGCCGGTTAGATGCAGCAGCGCATACAACAGCATGGAACCGTGACCGTTGGACAGAACAAAGCGGTCCCGGTCAGCCCACGCCGGATCTGCAGGGTTATGGCGCAAGTGGCGTGTCCACAGCGCTTCGGCGATCTCGGCCATGCCCATGGGGGCGCCGGGATGACCGGAATTGGCCTGTTGCACGGCATCCATGGCCAGCGCACGGATTGCATTGGAAAGGTGGGAATTCGATGTGGCGGCCGTGGTGGTCATGCGGATCCTGTAGAAATCACGGTTAGTTACGATTAACCAGCGATTTTAACACTCCGCGTTTTGTCCGTGACGCTCTCGCTAAATAAAGTAAAATTTAGCCATGCATACCCTGCCCCGTTTCTATTGCCCGATCCCCCTGCTGGCGCACACTCGTGTTGCCCTGCCCGATGCCGCTGCGCATCACGCTTCCCGTGCCCTGCGCTTGCGCGAAGGCGATGCGATTGTGCTCTTCAATGGCGATGGCACTCAATTTCCGGCTCAACTGCGCTTTGAACAGGGACGCGCCATGGCCGACCTTGGCCAGCCACAGCATACCGGCACCGAGCTGCCCGGCAGAATCGGCCTGGTGCAGGGACTGCCTTCGGGCGACAAGATGGACTGGATTATCGAAAAGGCTGCGGAATTGGGGGTATCCGATGTATTCCCGATCAGCGCAGAACGCAGTATCGTGCAATTGTCAGGCGGTCGGCTGGAAAAACGCCAGACGCACTGGCAACGCATTGCTGAATCGGCCAGCGAGCAATCCGGTCGCAACCGTATTATGCAGGTCCATCCGCTGCAGACACTTGGCGCCTATTTGCAACAAGCCAACGATACGCTCGGCTATCTATGCCATCCAGAGGGCGGGCGCTCGCTGTTGCAGGCACTTGCAACCGCGGCATCTGCCGGCCTGGAAGCAAAAGCGGATCTGAGCGCGCCGCCGCCAGCGCCACTGGCGTTTCGTCTGCTGATCGGGCCGGAAGGCGGATGGTCGCCGCAGGAGCTTCGCAAGGTGCAGGCGACCGGCATCGAGACAGTCACTTTCGGTGCACGGATTTTAAGAACGGAAACCGCCGGCCTTGCAATGACCGCAGCAGCCATCGCCACGCTTGGCTGGTTGTAAGGCATCGGCCTGCCTGATGGGCAAAGGGCGGCTCATCGACTCACGCCGACAAATTCTCCCGGCTATGACGAAACAGCACCTCCCTGGGATAGGGTAAAGTGAGCGTGGGCATCTGCGATCTGGAAAAGTAGCGCAACGCCCCCTTCTTTCCATCCTGTGTGCTTAATTGGCCTTCGGTCACGCAATAAAACACAATCATGGTGTATTCCACTTCATCGCCATTCGGGTAAATATAACGGAACGCCTTGCCCCCGAACACGTCCAGCAACTGTGCGGAACGCAGTTCAAGGCCCGTATCCTGCCTGACCTGCCTGGCCAGCGCTTCCTGGGGCGTCTCTGCCAGTTCAATGACGCCTGCCGGCAGACCCCATCCTTGCGCCCCGTCTTTTTCCTGCAACAGGATCTGGTCATCCGCGTTCAGGATGACGGCGGCCACAGACGGCAACTGGATAAGTTCCTTGCCGATTTTTGCCCGCAGATTCCATAAATAATCAGATAACATAAGCATCCTTCCATTCATATGATCAGAAACCGGCGCGCGCAGCGTGTCGTGTGGGTGATCTCACAGGATCCAGCGCCACAATACTAAAACGGCACGATGGCAATGGCATACATTGTGCGGCGTCTTGCAGCGGCGCAATCGGACTGCTGAAAGACGCAGCGTTCAGTCTTTTGCAATAATCGGCTGCTTTGTTCGATGTGCTTAGTTCGGTTGATTTTGTTCAGTCTTAACGGGTCTTCATGTGCAACGCAATGTCGCTGCCCCATGAGGACATCAATCAGGAACAGGCATTAATCACTTTGCGCGTAGGGCCTGGGCGCGCGCCCAGGCTCGGGCGCTTCGTGCTTGCCTGCGTGTTCTACCATATAGGAAAAAACGCGCCCATTATCGTCACCATATTCCACGGTATCGTTAAGCACCCCCTTGAGCGCATCGATATGCTCAAGAAGCGAATCGTCTTCGGAATGCAAGCGGCGCAAAGCGAGCACCATTCCGCCTTTTTGCTCAAGCAGTGTCTCACCCAGGCAGTCGAGCAACGCATCCATATTGCTGCCAAAAAACACTGGGTAGTCTACCGCCTTGGCAATGGCACGCAGCACGGCCGAGCAACTGCGCGCCTTGTCGCAATCTGCCTCAAAATAGGCCAGACCGGCTTCTTCGGCATGGGCTTTGAGTTGATCAAGACCAATGGTTTTTTCTTTTATGGCGCCACCCGTCTCCAGGACAGCTTTCAGTGGGGTACCTGTTTTTTTATTCATTGACCTCTCCATAAAAAAACGCTTTGATTTCTTCCTGACGTGCCATCACGTCATTAAAGGCCATTTCGATCAGCTCACCCGTAAACGCTGATTCAAAGAGCAGGAACGAGGCAAGCAATCCGCCGGACTCTTTTCCGGGTCGTCCGGAGACGCCTAATACTCTTAAAAAGGCCCGAACCGACTTAGGCATGAAATTTAAATGCTTCAGGGCGATTTCGTCAATAGATTTACTGGGACTTATCGTTAAAACATCAATTTTTTTTACACCTGTGTTTAACTGTACACCAGGTGGTACAGATTCGAGCAGCGTATTGATACGACTAATACGCTCCAGGTCAATGGATAAACCGTCAATGAAGATGTCCGACAAGGCATGACCGCCAATTTGGGCCAGTGTAGGATACTGGTCGCTTTGATGCACCGGATCTTCTTCGACCGGCGCATCGCCGTGCGCACTGGTACTGATAACCAGCACCCGGTCTGCTCCCAGGTGAATGGCAGGGCTGATGGGGGCCAGCTGGCGCATGGACCCGTCACCACACCACTCCCATTTTTCCTCCAGCGGCAGCCGAGCCGCCGGAAATACGAAAGGGATCGCGCTGGAGGCCATCAGATGGTCCAGCGTAATGGGCTCTCCGATCGCATAGCGACGACGCCCCTTCCAGGCATCCAGCGGCCCGCTGGACTGGTAGAACGTCAGATGATTGCCACTGGTGTAGCTGGACGCCGTAATAGCCAGCCCGTGCAAATGCCCCTTTTCCAGATTACGCTGCAAATTGGGAAAATCTATACTGCCACACAGCAGTTTGGCCAGGGGACGATTATCCAGCAGCGATTTGGGCGCATTATCACGCAGGCCCTGCAGCGCCCAGCCGAACATCAGCATGCCCAGCCAGCGCAAGCCGTTGCCAAACACCCCCACCGGATCGGAACGATAGACATGGCCTGTATGCAGGCTGCGCCAGATTTTTTCAAGTCGCTTGAGTGCGGCATGCGGGTGGGCGCTGCGGCAGGCATAGGCGGTAGCGTTGATTGCGCCGGCCGATGAGCCGCAAACGACAGGAAACGGATTGGTGAAACGCGCGGACTTGTGGGGATCGAGAATCGCCAGAATAGCCTGCAGCGCACCGACCTGATAGGCGGCCCTTGCCCCGCCCCCGGTCAGGACCAGGGCGGTCTGGGGACCGGTAGCGACATTGATTGTTTCGGGCAGGGACGGATCGTTCATTGGCGGCTGCCCTGGTTGCAAACGCCCTTTTCATGATACTCAAGGGCTGGGGCACGGAAATGTGGATCCATTCTAATTCCTGAGAAAGGTGGCGTTTCATGGCAAGTGTGACGCAAAGCCCACACCGGAGCGATCAGTTCAGAGCGGTCTGACAGCTATCATACGAAAATTCACCCAGGATTGCATCCGGTAATTCCGACACAGGTTTATCCCCTATTGCCATTAGCGGTCCGATTGGCTTTAACCGGGGCCGCGACACGTGACGATCGCCGCTCAGTACAATCAGCGCAGCCATTCATCGGGATAGACAAACAGTCCGCCCGGATCAAACAGGGCTTTGATATTGCCCTCGATATGATGCTGCACCCCGGCAGCAAAGATGCGATCGGCGTCGCTGAGCGAGGCGTCAGTCACAATGGCGTTGTGCCGCATGCGGCGGATCACCAGTTCCTGGCACCAGATGAGTGTTCCGCCATGACCCAGAAAAAGCTGGGCCAGATTGATGTCGCCCAGCCGGGGTTTGAGCGCATCGAGCCTGTAGGCCAGCGGCCAGCGGGACATCTGCGTGCAGCGGGCGATATCGGGATCGGACAACTGCTCGAACAGGGCGGGAATCAGCCGTTGCAGTGCAGGCAGGCGCAGCGGCGACTCATCGTTCACGCCAAACCCGCCCAGCACGGCGGTCTGGCCGTCGGCAAACAGGGCATGAACCCGCTCCAGCCCGGAATTGGCCGTACAACCCGGCCGGCAATCATGCCACTGCGGCATGGCCAGCCATTGCGCCAATGTAAGCTCTGGCGGCACATGCGAGAACTGTTCATAGCCCAGCGCCTGCATATCTGCGACCCGCGTGCCCGGCAAAGCCAGGCTGGCGTGTTCGCCCAGCGCTTCGGTGCCACTGAGCCGCGAACCGGCGCC
>DATGQC010000029.1:0-15868 GCA_035304425.1 Advenella sp. | reverse complement strand
AGCATCGGCTTTGAACTTGGCCTGCTGGTCATGGCGATTCCATTTGTCATGTGGTGGCTGAATATTGGCTTGTGGGAAGCGCTGGTGCTCGATATCGGCCTGATTCTGTTCTATCTGCCTTATGCATATCTCTACAACCTGGTTTATGACACGCTGCGCAGCCGTTATTGGGGGCGCTGCGTGCAGCAATGCTGAGCTGGCTTACGCCTGAGATCGGGGCGCGATCGGGCCGGCAGCGCCCGTCGCTATGTGCGGGCGTATGATCAACACGGCGATCAATGCGCCGGTGCAAGCTGCACGTCCCATCTGACTTCTACAGCCTGCGCCGCGCGATGGCCTGTGGGTGCGCCGGCGTCAACGCGAGGCGCTGCTCGGAGCGTGCCGCAGCGTTCACCCTGCATTGTCGTTTTCCGTCGGTTGTTGCTGCCAGACAGCGCCGGCCTGCAGCGCTCGGCGATAAACCGGGCAGTCTTCATCATGCGCGCCCGGCAGATAGCCGATACTCATCAGAAACGAACCGACGATTTCCCCACCCGTAAATTTGAATGTTTTGCGAAACAGACGCACCCATTGTTCCTTGCTCATGGGGTGATGCAGTTGCAGCCAGGCCTTGAACGAACCATGTTCCTGCTGCAGCGATTGCACCACCTGGGCGTTGTGAATGGCTGCATTTACTTTCAGGCGATTGCGAATGATGCCGGCGTCGGCCAGCAGTCGTGCGCGATCGGCATCATCGTACGCGGCAACGGTATCAATATCAAAGTTGTCATAAGCCTGCAAAAAGCCGGCCTCTTTATTCAGGATAGTTGACCACGACAGACCCGCCTGATTGATTTCAAGCACCAGCCGGCCAAACAGCTCGTTGTCGTCGTCTACCGGAAAGCCATAGCGTTCGTCATGATACTGTTTATGGGCCGAGGCTGTTTCTGGCGGCAATTGGGCAACGAATACGCAGTAGCTCATGATGTTTCCTGGTCAGGCAAAAAATGGCAGTAGCAAACGGCTGGGGTCTGCTACCATTCTGCATTATTCTACCTCCTGGACTGACCCGCAGCGACCGGCCACATCATCCGGTTTGCAACCCACCGCCAACATGAGCCAATCTGCCCCCGCCTCCAGCCTTGCGCTTAATCGCTACGAAATTGCGCTCGTGATTATTACGGTCTTCTGGGGCGCCACCTTTCTGATCGTGCAGAAAGCGCTGGCGCACAGTGATCCGTTTGTCTTTGTGGGCATGCGCTTCGGTTGCGCCGCGCTGGCCATGATGTTGTGTTCCCTGCGTATTCTGCGTGGTCTGACGGGTCTGGAAGTGCGCGCCGGCCTGCTGATCGGGCTGTGTATTTTTCTGGGCTACAGCCTGCAGACCGTTGGCTTGCAGACCATTGCCAGCAGCAAGTCGGCATTTATCACGGCCTTGTATGTCCCGCTGGTCCCGTTGATGCAATGGCTGTTTCTGAAACGGCCGCCGAGCTTAATGAACTGGGTCGGCGCAACCATGGCCTTCATCGGGCTGGTGTTGCTGGCTGATCCGCAAAGCATGGAAGGCGGGGCCGGTACGGGCGAGTGGCTCACGGTCTTCAGCGCGATTGCGATCGCGGTTGAAGTGATTCTGATCAGTCGTTTTGCCGGTCAGGTGGATCTGCGGCGGGTAACTATCGTGCAACTGGCGACGGCCTCTATATTGGCGGGGCTGACGGGCGTTGCGCGAGGCGAGGGCGTGCCTGATCTGGCTTCGCCCGTGCTGGTGATCAGTATCCTTGTGCTGGGTCTGGCCAGCGCGGTCATTCAGATCACGATGAACTGGGCTCAGAACCATATTTCGGCCACGCGCGCGACCGTGATTTATGCGGGCGAGCCGGTATGGGCAGGTATTATCGGACGCGTGTTTGCCGACGAACGGCATTCCGCGCTGGCGCTGTTCGGTGCCATACTGATTATTGTGAGCGTGGTGGTAAGCGAATTGAAGCTGCGGGTGCGACGCCGCCCGCCCGCCGCGCTGCCCTGATTCGACCAGGCCGATAGCGCTTGCGGTTGTTCCGGACCACTGCCGGGGTAGATGGCTCTGGTGTATGGGTGGGTACGGCCTGGCGGCGTTGCGCCCCGATTTTTTACAGACTGGATGCTTTTGTTTGTGGGTCGTATGGTATGTACGACCGTTTTCGCGTTAATTTACTTTTGTTGTTCAGCCATAGCCTGTTCCATGATTTTCATGCTGCGCTGATAGGCCGGCCGTTGTGTCAGACGGTCGACGTAAGCCTTGAATGCAGGGCGCGGCTCAAGTGCACCGAACTGCAAATAAAACCGGATGGCCGAACCCACATAGACATCGGCCGCCGTGAACTGTTCGCCGCAGATCCAGGTGGTGTTGGATACGGCCTGTTCCAGCACCTGCACCGTGCGTTCCAGCGTGCCAAAGCCCAGCATCGCGCTTTTGTCCGCTGGAATCGGCATACCCAGGGATTTCATGGTGATCGCTTCCTCCAGCGGACCGGCAGCGAAGAACAGCCAGCGGTAATAGGTGCCGCGCAGCGGGCTGTCGGGGGCGGGCGCGAGGTTTTTCTGCGGGTACTGATCGGCCAGAAAAGCGCAGATGGCCGCACCTTCGGTAACAACCTGGCCGTCATGCACGATGGCCGGGACCTTGCCCATCGGATTGATCGCCAGATATTCGGGAGTTTTCATCGCGCCCTGATAGTTCAGATAGACGGTTTCGTAGGGTTCACCCAGTTCCTCCAGCATCCAGTGAATAACGGCGGCGCGGGACTGCGGGTTAGAGTAAAAGGTAATGCGGCTGGCGGTCATGATCGAATCCTTACAGGAAAAAAGGGGGATATGGAAAAATATTGCGCATCGCACTTATCATAGTGCGCAGAGGCCGGGCAGTGCAAATCGAATCGCTGTGCGGCACATTGTCTCCCAGTGCGGCCGGGCGGTGCTTATAATGGGTATGCGGAGTATGGTTGGCGCCGTTGTGCCAGTGGTGGATTTTCATATTTTGAACGGATGAGGTTAAGCAATGAAAACTCGGATCGAGAAAGACAGCATGGGCCAGCTGGAAGTTCCGGCGCAGGCGCTTTATGGTGCGCAGACCCAGCGTGCCATCAATAACTTCCCGAGCAGCGGACAGCGTCTGCCTGCTGCCTTCATCCGTTCCCTGCTGCTGGCCAAAGCGGCGGCGGCCAAGGCCAATGTCAGGCTCAAACAAATTCCGCCTGACATGGGGCAGGCCATCGTGACCTCCGTGGATACGCTGCTTGAAGGCGATTTCATGGCGCATTTTCCCATCGACATCTACCAGACCGGATCGGGCACCAGCACCAACATGAATGCCAACGAAGTGCTGGCCACGCTGGCGACCAAGCTGTATGGCGAGCCGGTCAGTCCCAACGATCATGTCAATTACGGGCAAAGCAGCAACGATATGATTCCCGGCACCATTCATATTAGCGCCGCAGTGCAGTTGCATAAGGAACTGCTGCCGGCGCTGACGCATCTGGCCAAAGTGATTCGCAAGAAAGCGCGCGCGGTCGATCGCTATGTGAAAACCGGCAGGACCCATTTGATGGACGCCATGCCGGTACGGATGAGCCAGTCGCTTGAAGGCTGGGCAGTACAGGTCGAACAGAATATCCAGTGGCTCAAGGCGCAGCAGCCGCTGCTGCAGACGCTGGCGCAGGGTGGCACCGCAGTGGGTACGGGAATCAACGCCCATCCAAAATTTGCCGCTGAATTTGCCCGCCAGATCAGTACGCTGACCGGCTTGCGTTTTACCCCAGCCGAGAACTTTTTTGCCCACATCAGTTCCCAGGATATTGCCGTCGCGTTGTCCGGACAGCTCAAGACCACGGCAGTGACCCTGATGAAAATTGCCAATGATCTGCGCTGGATGAACTCCGGCCCGCTGGCCGGTCTGGGTGAAATCGAACTGGAAGCGCTGCAGCCGGGCTCGTCGATCATGCCGGGCAAGGTCAATCCGGTCATCCCGGAAGCCACTGCCATGGTGGCGGCGCAGGTGATCGGCAACGATGCGGCTATAACGGTAGGCGGGCAGGCAGGTAATTTTGAATTGAACGTGATGCTGCCCATGATTGCGCACAACCTGCTGAACAGCATTCAACTGCTGGCCAATGTATCCCGCCTGCTGGCAGACAAAGCCGTCGCCACTTTCAGGGTCAACGAGGCCAGGCTGCAGGAGGCGCTGGACAAGAATCCGATTCTGGTCACGGCGCTCAATCCGGTGGTAGGCTATCTGAAGGCTGCAGAAATCGCCAAACAGGCATACAAGGAAAAGCGGCCTGTGATCGACGTCGCTGACGAAAACACCGATCTGGGTCAGGCGCAATTGCGCAAGCTGCTGGATCCGAAAAAACTGACCGAGGGCGGACTGTAACCACCGAAATGAACTTGCCTGGTGAATATGCAGTCTGAAATAGCAATGGAACAGCTCGAGTTTTTCGACATTCCCAGCCCCTGCCGGGGGATATGCGAAGTGAACAGCCGCGGCCTGTGCCGGGGCTGTCTGCGCAACCGGGAAGAGCGGTTTCAATGGCAGACCTTTTCAGACTCCCGCAAGCGCGAAGTATTGCGCCTGTGTACCCAGCGCAGGCACAAGCTGATTCTGGAAGCGCTGGCGGCACGGGCGCAGGCGGCTGGCGGCCAGGCGACAGATAGCCAGAACGATCTCGAAGACGACGAAACACGCTTGCCAGGCATCTGATGGATGCGCGCCAAATGTGTTCTGTCATGCCATCGATGGCTGGCGCCGGACAGCGCTAAAAGGGTGCGACGCAACGCTTTTACGTTTCCTGGCGATCTGCCGCCACGCCGTGCTGGCGTTATGCGGTCGTATTGTCGGCCTTTGCTGCGGCATCATTGCCCGGGAACTGCGCCATATCCATCCACATGATTTCCCAGATATGACCATCCAGATCATTGATGCTGCGGCCATACATGAAGCCATGTTCCTGAGGTTCCCGGGCTTCGCTCGCACCGAGCGCCAGGGCACGGTTGGTGAACTCGTCTACCTGTTCCCGGGAATCGCGACTGATGCAGAGCAGCACTTCACTGCTTTTGTGGGCGTCGGCAACGGGCTTGGGGGTGAAGTCGGAAAACCGCTTTTGTTGAAGAAACATGACACTTGCCATGGGGCTGATGGGCATGCACAGCGCGTTTTCATCGCAGAACATGGCGTTAAAGGTGAAGCCCAGGCCCGAGAAAAAGGTTTTGGTCGCTTCAACCGAGCTGACCGGCAGATTAACGAAAAGCAGAGTGGGGTTGTCGGTATTCATGGTGAACTCCAGTAGGATTATTGCGGTGATTTGCTGCCAAAGTAATTCAGATACCAGCGCTTGCCGAACCGGTCAGTGAGCGCCGCGAACAGGTCTGCCCATGGCGTCGGCCCAGGCGGTACGGTAATCGTGCCGCCGCCGGCGAGAATCTCCAGGCAACGGCGCAGACTGTCTTCGCTGTCAAGGCTCACGCCGAAGCCGAAATCGTTTCCGGGGCGATAGCCTGCGGGTCCGCTCATGTCGGTCCCCAGAATCATAAAGTCCTGGTTAACCAGATGTCCATGCACGATTGCCTGGGGGTTGGGCGATCTGTCCGCGCACGCGGCGTCCAAGGGCATGGGCGGACTGTCTGCCACCGTCTGGAACTTGAGTTCGCCGCCGAAGCAGGCATGGTACAGCGACAGCGCCTGACGACACTGACCGTCAAAATTCAGATACGGTGAAAGCGTGACGCGCATGGGAGCCTCCAGCAAGCTTTTGATTAATACGTTAACACTATAGTGGCGCGGCAAGCACATTGAAAAGTGCAGATAACGGCAATTGAGCGGGTTGATTGCGACATCATTCTGCCGTATAGTGAGCGCGTGTCCGGTCGTGTTCGCTGCCGGAAATACGCAAGCGGAGTGTGCCATGAAGCAGATTGTTTTTCTTGTACCCCAAGGGGTCAATCTTGCCGGTCTGGAGCAGGCCCGGTTGGGCCTTGCCGAAGCCTGCAGCTATCGTAAGCAGCAAAACCTGCCCATGCCGTTTGAAGTATCACTGGCCGGCGCGCAAAGCGATATACGAGCCGGCAACGGGCATTACACGATCCATCCAGACCATTTGTTGCCGGATATCCCGCAAGAGGATCTGTATATTGTGCCGCCGACCACACCGTCGCCGGCAGCGTTAAGCGAAAACGCCGCCCTCATCGGCTGGATTGCCACCAAATTTGCACAGGGTGCGCCGGTCGCCAGCCTATGCATGGGCAGTTCCCTGCTGGCAGCAGCCGGAATTCTGAATGGGCTGCGGGCGGTGACGCACTGGCAGGCGCTGGAGGCCATGCAGCAGGCGTTTCCCAAAGTGCGCTGGAATGCAGAGAAAACCATGGACTTTGACGGCGGCGTTTTTACCAGCGGCGGCGCCATTTCGGCCAGTCGCCTGATCCTGCACCTGATCGAAATGCACTCGGATCGAGCCACTGCCATTTATTGCGCCAAGGTGTTTCAGCTCGATTACGAACGTCATTCACAATTGCCATTTTCCATCTTCAACGGCTGGAAAGCGCATGGCGACTCAAGCATCACCCCGGTGCAATCCTTTCTGGAACGGCACTACTCTGAAAAAATTACCGTCGAACAATTGTGCGATTCTTTTGCCATGGGACGACGCACCCTGGAGCGGCGTTTCCGCAAGGCTACGGGGCAATCAGTATTGGAATATCAACAGCGTATCCGGGTGGAAGCGGCCAAGCGGCAGCTTGAAATGACCAGCAGTACTATTTCAGATGTGATGTACGGGGTGGGTTACAACGACGCCAAGGCCTTTCGCGATACCTTCCGCAAATATAGCGGCTTATCGCCGCTGGCCTATCGCGAGCGGTATCAGTAGAACATGACCAGGGCCAGACCTGACAGACTGTGACATGAGCTGCCACTGGCGCACCCGTCGTCGCCTGCGCGCCGCGTCGTCAGGCCCTATGTCGCTAACCCAGGTGTTGCTATCGCTTACCGCCGGCTCTGGCAGAGCCCACGCCGACGGCTTCATGTACAACAAACCCGACCGTGAGCTGCCAACCCCCGACACTGCAGGGGCGCAGCGTTGGCAAACTCAATAAATGGCGCCCACGTGCGGCAGCTTGCCGATCTCTTCAATGGCATGCATGCCCGCCTGCACCTGGTTGTCCGACAGTGACTTGCCGTATTGCGCGAGGCCGACAACTTTTGCGCGAATTTCCTCGCGAGACAGGGTATTGCCAGGATCACCCTTGGGCTCGTCGACCCGGCCCAGCAGCGTACGGCCATCCTGGGTCAGGACCGATACCTTGCCAATCCAGCGTTGCGGATAGGCGGAGTCGACTTCCTCGTCCAGCTCCATGACAACCCGGTCACGAAAATCCGCGACAGCCTGGTCATTGAGGGCCGCGTCGAACTCGGACATGCCGGCCCGCTGGCGCAAGGCGATCAGCGCCAGTACGGTGCCCATGGAAAATTTGGACTGGTGCACGGTCTCGGGGCGGGTTACCGCGCCCAGGACATCAATGGCGCCCTGATGCACATGTGTAATCACGCGGCTGATGTCGGCGGCGGCCAGGCCGTTATCCTGCATGACTCGCGCCAGCGCATCAGCGGCGGGATGCGTATGGCGGCACGACGCGTGATACTTGAACGAGGTCTCAGCCAGGGCCCAGCGCGAGCCCAGACGGTCGGTCAGACGCGCCGGGTCAGCGTCGCTGGACATGCCTGCACCCATGCCCTGTGCGCCTTCGAGAATCTGTTTGGCGCCGGTAAAGCCATCGCGCGCCAGCCAGGCGGCCGTCAGGCCATTGGCGGCGGCTTTGGCGGTATGCAACTGCTTGGAATCGGCGGCGGTACGTAAAAATTCCCACAAACCGGCGGCCTGGGTCCCGGCCGAGCCGATGGCATCAAGCATTTGCGCAGGCGACAGTCCCATCAACCGGCCGGCCGCGACGGCGGCTGCAATGGTGCCGGCCGTGCCCGTGGTATGAAAGATGCGGTAGTGCGAACGGCCCAGAAACTCGCCTACACGGATACCGACCTCGTAGCCGGCTACGCACGCAGTCAGCAGATCCCGGCCGGAAGCGCCGGTCTCCTGGGCAACGGCCAGCGCCGCCGGAAATACCACGGCTGCAGGATGAAATACCGAGCCGTTATGCACATCGTCCTGTTCCACCATATGCGCTGCAGCGCCGTTGATCAGCGCGGCAAACAGCGGCGAGGTGGTCTGCGTAGAGCCGATGATTTGCGCACTGCCCTGGGACGGGCCCATGGCGAGCGCGAAGTCGCGGATTGATTTGACGGGTCGTGCCGGATAGCCTGCGAGCATGGAACCAAAGGTATCCAGCAGAAAATCTTCACAGCGGGCAATAACCGCCGCAGGAATCATCTCATAGCGGAGCGTGGCGGAAAATTCGGCAAGGGTGGCGCTGGGCGTTTGCGTCATAACGGGCTTCCTGGACAAAAAACGGATAATAATGGGCCGGGTCAGAACGAACGGGGCAGACCCAGAACGTGCTCGGCAACGTAGGAATAAATCAGATTGGTTGAAATAGGCGCAACCTGGTACAGCCGGGTTTCACGGAATTTGCGCTCTACATCGTACTCATTGGCAAAGCCGAAGCCACCATGGAACTGCAAACAGGCATTGGCTGCTTCCCAGGAGGCTTCCGAGGCCAGCAGTTTGGCCATGTTGGCCTGCGTGCCGCAGGCCTGCTTGGCGTCAAAACGGCGCGCCGCCTCATAGCGCATCAGGCTGGCGGCTTCGATATTGATGAAGGCCTTGGCGATAGGAAACTGGACGCCCTGGTTCTGGCCGATCGGACGGCCAAACACCTTGCGTTCCTTTACGTAGGCGCTGACTTTATCGATAAACCAGTAACCGTCGCCGATACATTCGGCCGCAATCAGGGTGCGCTCGGCGTTCAGACCATCCAGGATATATTTGAATCCCTTGCCTTCTTCGCCGATCAGGCTTTCTTCGGGTAACTCGAGATTATCGAAGAACAGCTCGTTGGTTTCATGGTTCACCATATTGGGGATGGGTTGCAGGGTCATGCCGCCCTTGAGCGCCGCATGGATGTCGACCAGGAAAATGGACATGCCCTCGGACTTGCGGGTGACCTGGTCCAGCGGGGTGGTACGTGCCAGCAGAATCATGAGATCGGAATGCTGGACACGGGAAATCCATACTTTCTGGCCATTGATCACGTAACGACCGTCTTTTTTGACGGCTGTGGTTTTGATTTTGGTAGTATCGGTGCCGGTTGTCGGTTCAGTCACGGCCATGGACTGCAAGCGCAGCTGACCGGTGGCGATCTTGGGCAGGTAGCGTTTTTTCTGCTCGTCCGACCCATGGCGCAGCAGTGTGCCCATGTTGTACATCTGGCCGTGGCAGGCTCCGGAATTACCCCCACAACGGTTGATCTCCTCCATGATGACGCTCGCTTCAGTTAGACTGAGGCCCGAACCACCATATTCCTGGGGAATCAGGGCGGCCAGCCAGCCGGCTTCGGTCAGGGCATTGACAAAGGCCTCGGGGTAGGCGCGCTTCTCGTCAATATCACGAAAATACTCAGCAGGAAATTGGGCGCACAAATCACGAATGGCATCGCGAATGTCCTGGTAGGCGTCAGCTTGATGTTGCATGATGGAAGTCTCGGAAATGTTAACAGGAACAACCTGTACTTTGACAGATTGCGTCGGTTCTGAATATTGATGTTTGCTTAACAAAGACTTTAGCGTTTATTAAGGAGCAGCGCAGATGGCGATGCATTTTGACCTCACTGATATGCAATTGATGGTGCACATCAGCGAAGTGAATAGCCTGACCAAGGGCGCTGAGCGCTCGCACCTGTCGTTGCCGGCGGCCAGCAACCGGGTGAAAAATCTGGAAAACAACCTGGGAACGGCTTTGCTGTACCGCAACAGCCAGGGCGTCACGCTCACCCCGTCAGGCGAGGCCTTTGTGCGTCATGCCCATATTGTGCTGCGTCAGCTGGAGCATCTGCGCGGCGACATCCGCGAATTTGCCGAAGGCATCAAGGGCAAGGTGCGCGTGTATGCCAATACGACTGCCATGAACGAATTCATGCCCGACATCCTGAGCCGCTATCTTGCCCTGCATCCGGATGTCAGCGTCGAACTGCGCGAACGGTTGAGTTACCGCATTGTCAAGCTGGTCAGCGAAGGGGTGGCCGACATTGGCGTGGTGGCCGGCATCGACGAAGACCAGATTATTTCCGAAGATGGCTTGCGCTTTATCCCCTATCGTTCCGACAATCTGGTGCTGGTTGCCTCGCAGAATCATCGGCTCGCGGCCTACGATGAACTGGCATTTGCAGAAACGCTGTCCTACGAATTTGTCGGGCTGTCCGAGTGGAGCGCGATTCATGCGTTTCTGAAGCAGGCCGCCGAGGCGCTGGGCAGCCCTTTGCGCTTTCGCGTCGAGGTGGGCGGCTTTGAAGCGGCCTGCCGGATGATCGCGGCCAACGCCGGAATCGGCGTCATTCCCGAGACGGCGGCTTTGCGTTACGTGACCAGCATGCCGCTGAAAATTATCCATCTGAGCGACAGTTGGGCCTTGCGCCGTCTTTATGTGTGCGTGCGCCGGCTCGAAGATTTACCGTCGTTTGCGCAGGAGCTGGTGGCGCTGATGCAGGCCGATGCGGGTCTTTCGGGCGAGGCCGGTTCCGCCGAAGAAGAACGGCGCTTGCGTAACCTCCGGCGCGGCAAGCGCTGACCCGCGGAGGTAGCAGGATAGCGTATATCGCCTGTTGCGGACAGTATGCGCTTATTGTGCTCCCTGTGCGGCGCCGGTCGCGCCGGGCGTGCGGAACAGGCCGAGCGCCGGCCGCCATAGGGCCAGGTAAAGTCCCCCTTTCAGGATTAATAATTCCCTGCGGTGGTGCTAGCGGTTATGCTCATGGCTATCAGGTTTTGGCAGGCGGCTCGCGTCAGCGCCCACAGGCGTGCTGCTATAGACAACATGCAGCCCTGGTGCAGGGAGGCTGTGGCCAGTGTCTATTTATAAGGGCCGGCGTATAAGGGCGGGCGCCCGGCGCGGCTCTCGGGCCAGGTTGCGCAGTCAGGCCCGATGGTCGGGCATGCAGTCGCCGATGCAATAGTGCTATTGCACTTGTGTTTGCTGAAGGGCGTGTGTGAAGGCGCGGTGCGGGCAGGCAGCACCCGCCTTGCGACTACTGCTGCGTTATCAGGGTGCAGATTACGACCTGCCGCGCTTTCGGAGCGCCCAGGATACGTCCGGCCCGTTACCAGAAGAATGTATTATTTTATTATTGTCAGGAAACAGTGCGAATGACTCAGGATGCTCAGCAGTTCAGTCTCTCCGACTGGATTGGTCGCCAGGAAGTGGCGCAGGATTTTATCAATCCTTCTCATGTAAGAAAAATAGCGGCCTCGCTGGAGACGAGCGCACCCGCTGCCGGACAAGCGCTGCCGCCCCTGTGGCAATGGGCGCTGTTCATTGAGCCGGCGCCGCAGGATCAGCTTGGCCAGGATGGCCACCCCAGGCGGGGCGGTTTTCTGCCGCCAGCCGATGATCGCAACCGCATGTGGGCCGGTGGTCGCCTGCAGTTTCACCAACCTTTGCTGGTCGGGCGCGACGGTGAACGCATCTCTACCATTTCGGCCATCCGCGAAAAGCAGGGCAGCACCGGCAAACTGCTATTTGTGACAGTGGCGCATGAATACAAACAGGATGGCCAGCTGTGTATTCATGAGGAACAGGATATTGTTTATCGTGAGCCGGCTGCGCCCAAACTGGGTGGCACCGAAGCGGCCCAGGCCGGCGCCTGGTCCGAATCCATCACACCGACCAGCACGCTGTTGTTTCGTTATTCTGCGGTAACCTTCAATGGCCATCGCATTCATTACGATCATCCCTATGTCACGCAGACCGAAGGTTATCCTGGGCTGGTGGTGCACGGCCCGATGATTGCAACCCGCCTGTTGCAGGCGTTTTGCCAGGCTAATCCCGAGAAAACCGTGACCGGCTTTTCCTTTCGTGGCCATCGTCCATTGATCGCCCCTGCCGAATTTCGCGCGCAGGGTGTGATCACCGAAGCAGGCCGTGCCCGCCTATGGGCCGAACAAGAGGGCACCGTGGCCCAGACAGCAGAGGTAACTTTCAAATGAAAACAGAACAATCAACCGGCGTTCGCCCGCTTGACGGCATCACTGTCCTGAGCCTGGAGCACGCGATTGCCGCGCCATTCTGCACCCGGCAACTGGCCGACCTGGGGGCGCGCGTCATCAAGGTGGAACGGCCCGGCGTGGGCGATTTTGCCCGCAATTACGATGAACGCGTCAACGGCATGGCGTCTCACTTCGTCTGGACCAATCGCTCCAAGGAGAGCCTTACTCTGGATCTGAAAAGCCCACAGGCCAAAGAAGTCCTGGCCCGCCTGCTGCCCCAGGTGGATGTGCTGGTGCAGAATCTGGCGCCCGGCGCGGCGGCGCGTCTCGGGCTCTCGTTCGATGCCCTGCACGAACAGTATCCAGGTCTGGTCGTGTGTGATATTTCGGGCTATGGCGCTGGTGGCCCATACGAACATAAAAAGGCTTATGATCTGTTGATCCAGAGCGAGAGCGGCTTTGTGTCCGTGACCGGCAGCGCCAATGAACCAGCCAAGGCGGGTTGTTCCATTGCCGATATTGCAGCCGGCATGTATGCGTACAGTCATATTCTGTCGGCGCTGCTGCAGCGCGGCAAGACCGGCAAGGGCAGCCATATAGACCTGACCATGCTGGAAAGCATGGTCGAGTGGATGGGCTTTCCGTTGTATTACACCTATGACGGCGCGCCGCCACCGGTCAGGGCAGGCGCTGCCCACGCCGCCATTTATCCCTATGGGCCGTTTCTGGCCGGCAACGGCAAGACCATCATGCTGGGGCTACAGAACGAGCGCGAATGGAAAATATTCTGCGAACAGGTGCTGGAAAAACCCGAGCTGGCCACAGATCCCCGCTTCGCTTCCAACACCATGCGCACCACCAATCGCGATGCCTTGCGAGATCTGATTATCCAGTCTTTCGCCGCCTATGATGATGAGCAGATTATCGCGCGTCTGGAACAAGCCGGCATCGCCAATGCACGCGTCAACGAGATGAAAGCAGTTTGGGAACATCCGCAACTGAAGGCGCGCAATCGCTGGACGCAAATGGACAGTCCGGTAGGCACACTGCCCACCTTTTTGCCCCCGGGTGTGAACAACAGCTACGACTTTCGCATTGATGCGGTTCCCGCGCTAGGCCAGCATTCGGCCGCGATCCTGAATGAGCTGGGCTATGATGAGGATACGGTCAGTCAATGGCAATCTGCCGGCATTGTCTGACGACGAATAAAGACACACAGGCGGGGCCGCAAGAGCACCGCCGCTCATAATCATCAAGGAGTTTGCCAGTCATGAAAATGCGATCCGCGCTGTTTGTCCCTGCCACCCGGGTTGACAGAATTCCCAAGGCGCTGGCCAGTGGCGCCGATATTGTCATCGTCGATCTGGAAGATGCGGTGGAGCAGGATGCCAAACAAAGCGCGCGCGATGCGCTGCAGGCGTTTGCTGTCGCCAATCCTGGGCAGCAATTTTTGTTGCGCGTAAATGACGCGCGCAGCCGCTGGTTCAATGATGACATTGCCATGTGCGCGAAGCTTACGAATATTGCAGGTGTAATGCTGCCGAAGGCGGAGAGCGAATCGCAGATCAAGGCCGCAGGGATGGCCGGAAAGCCGGTTTACCCGATTATTGAAAGTGCAATGGGCATCATGCGTATGCCAGAACTGTGCCAGGCCCCCGGCGTGGCACGCTTGTCTTTTGGCGCGCTGGATCTGGCGCTGGACCTGAACATGGATCGCGATTCCGAAGGCGCGCAGCAATTGCTGGCAGCGGTGCGACCGCAACTGGTGATTCAAAGCCGGGCAGCGGGCATCGATGCGCCGCTGGATGGCGTGTTTCCCGATATTGCCGATACAGACGGGCTCAGGCAATCGGTTGCGCTGGCCAAAGGCATGGGTTTTGCGGGCGCGCTATGTATTCATCCTGCTCAACTGGCAGTGATCCATGCCGTGTTCGAACCGACGGCGCAGGAAAAGGACTGGGCCCGGCGGGTGCTGGATGAGCATGAGAAAAGCGGACGGGCTGCATTCAAGCTGGACGGTCAGATGGTGGATATGCCGGTTATAGAGAAGGCCCGCCGGATACTTCAGTTTCATCCTTAGGCAGGCGGACAATAAACGTAGACCCGTGATCAGGCGCTGACTGTACGCGAATATCCCCATGATGACGCGCAATCACGGTTTTGACAAAAACCAGCCCCAGGCCCAGGCCGCCGGGATCGTCTTTGCCGGCGCCACCCACACGGGTAAATGGCGTGAACAGGTGTTGTTGATCGTCCGGGCTGATGCCACACCCTTCGTCGCGGATGCTGATTTCCCAGAAGTGGCCTGCCGAGACCAGGCTGCATGTGACCGTGGTGTTGTCTGCGCTGTACTTGAAGGCGTTGTCCAGCAAATTGCCCAGGCAGCGCATCAGCAATGACTGGTCGCCCTTGATAAAGGCGCAAAGTGGTGTGATGTTGCTCACAATAGGAATATGGCGTGCCCGGCTGTTTTCCCAGAGCTCATTGATGGCGTCCTGCAGCAGGTCACTCAGATTGAGGGGCACAAATTCAATGTCGGCTTTTTCGGCGCGCGTAAATTGCACAAAGTCTTCCACCAGGGCGATGGTTCTTTCCGAAAGTTGGCTGACGCGCTGCAACAGCTCGTCGGTAGGCAAGGCGCGAGCGGCATCCGCCTGCAGATTGATCAATGCAAGAATGGAGTTCTGCGGCGCCCGCATATCATGCGAGATGAATCGCAAGGTGTCATCGCGCTTGCGTTCAGCTTCACGCAGCGCACTGATATCGATCAGGTTCAGGATGTATCCGGAGCGGCGGTGGCCGGCGGTATAGGTGGGCATGGATTTGAGCAGCAGGTCATTGCCGGCGCGGTCACGCACTTCGAAACCCTCCTCGGCATGAATCCCTGCTGCTGCGCTGCCGGTCTCTGGCGTCTGCTCCGCGAGCGCACGTTCAGGGTGCTCGATTGCCGCTGCCAGCTCACGGCAGGTCGGCGCATCCGGAATAATGGCATTGAGCAAGGTCTGGACCGGCAGCCCTTCGACCAGCGCCAGATCTCCCAGGCCGGCCATGTAGCGTTCGGCGCTGCTGGTCCACAAGGTAAGCTGATGGCTGGCGTCAAAGACCAGTGCCGGGTCCGGAATGGCGTTGAAGCTGTCGCTGATGAACTGGCGCAGCGAACGCACCCGGTCCAGTGCAAAGCGCAACTCCATGACTCGTTCATTTAATGACAGGTGAAATTTCTGGGGCGCGTCGGCCAGCGCCATTTCTGCGCGCAGCACGGGGTATTCGCGATTAAGTTCGCTCATTTCCCAACTCATCTGGTTCAGGGCGATTTCCTGCGTGCGCCAGCTCCACACAGGGTAGGTCAGCGCGATCCCGCTCATGGCCGCGACCGGAGAAATCCAGACATGACCCAGCGCCAGCATCAACAGGGAACCGGCCAGCACCAGCAGCAGCGCCACCAGTGTGGCAAACAGGACCCGACGAGGCGACAGTTGCCGGATCGCGATCAGCAGCGCCAGCACCGGTATCAGGGAGATCAGGGTATGCGTCCATGTCCCGGGGGCGGTGATCCAGCTGTCTTCCCGTGTCGATTGCAATACGTTGGCCAGGATCTCGACCCCCGACATATTGTCAATGGTGCCCGTGGAGGCTGGCGTCGGAAAACGGTCGCCCATCCCGGTTCCCCAGGCGCCGATCAAGACATATTTATTGTCGAAATAGCTG
>DATGQC010000028.1:0-3325 GCA_035304425.1 Advenella sp. | reverse complement strand
AGCCGTGTGGCATTGATAAAGCGCCAGGCCTCTTCCTTGCCTCCGCGTACCCGAAACGACAGGACGCCTCCCCCACCCTTTTGCTGACGCTGAACCAGCGCGTGATCGGGATGTGACGGCAGCCCGCAATAGAACACCTGCTCCACCTGCGGCTGGGTTTCGAGCCAGGTGGCAACTTCCAGAGCGTTCTCGCAATGGGCTCGCATCCGCACACCAAGCGTCTCCAGTCCCTTGAGAAACACCCAGGCGTTAAATGGACTCATGGTCGGACCGCCGGAACGCAGGAAGCCGTATACCTCCTCCATCAACGCATTGGGGCCCACGACCACGCCGCCGACACAGCGGCCCTGGCCATCCAGGTACTTTGTCGCAGAATGAATGACGATATCCGCGCCCAATAGCAGCGGACGCTGCAGAACCGGCGTGCAAAAGCAGTTGTCGACGATCATGAGGCAGCCATGGCTGTGAGCCAAGGCAGACAACCGCTCAATATCAGCCACCTCGCACAGCGGATTGGACGGCGTTTCCAGGAACAATGCACGGGTATTGGGCTTGATCGCCTGCTCCCACTGGCCGTAGTCGGTGACATCTACGAAGGTGCACTCAACGCCAAACTTCTTTAAGTATTTGTCGAAAATGACCACTGTGGTGCCGAACACACTGCGGGAACAGACTACATGATCGCCGGCCTTGAGCAGTGCAATGAAAGTACTGACGATTGCCGATATTCCGGACGCCACCGCAACCGCACGCTCGCCTCCCTCCATTGCGGCTATACGCTGCTCGAATGTGCGCACGGTCGGGTTGGTGAAGCGGGAATAGATATTGCCGGCTGTCTCGCCGGCAAAGCGCGCAGCTGCTTCTTCAGCGGAGTTGAAAACGAAGCTCGAGGTCAGAAACAGTGCCTCGCTATGTTCCATTTCCTGTGTTCGCTGTTGCCCGGCGCGGATCGCCAGTGTTTCGACATCCAAGTCCAATTCGATGGGGAGCTGTAGCTCAACGCTACGAGTGGGTCGTTTATCGCTCATGATCTGGATGCTCTCGCCGAGACTATTCGAATGCAGATGTTTAGGGATTACGAAGACATTGGCCAGGCTCGCCTAACGAGCCTGGCCACAGGGAATCACGCGTTGTTGTGCAGTTCGATGATCGATGCAGGCTTGCCGGATCCGCCCTTGCCGCCTTTGGCGGAATCGTTGCGCAGTCTTTCCAGGCGGCTGAGGTACGTTTCGTCGATATCTCCGGTCACATAGTGGCCGTCGAACACCGAACAGTCGAATCGCTCGACCTCTGGATTGCCTTCACGGGCGCACGCGATCAGATCGTCAAGATCCTGATACACCAGCCAGTCGGCGCCAATCAGCTTTTCCACTTCCTCTTCCGTACGCCCATGCGCGATCAACTCACTTGCCGCCGGCATGTCGATGCCATAGACGTTGGGATAGCGAACCGCCGGGGCTGCCGAGGCAAAATAAACCTTGCGGGCACCCGCATCACGCGCCATTTGCACGATTTCCTTACAGGTGGTGCCACGTACGATGGAGTCGTCCACCAGCATCACGTTCTTGTCCTTGAACTCAAGGGAAATCGGATTGAGTTTCTGCCGCACGGATTTCTTGCGCTGGCTTTGGCCCGGCATGATGAAGGTACGTCCGATATAGCGATTCTTCATGAAGCCCTCGCGGTACTTCACGCCCAGCTCCAGCGCCAACTGGATCGCCGACGTACGGGAGGTATCGGGAATCGGCATGACCACGTCGATATCGTGATCGGGACGCAACCGCCGGATCTTGGCCGCCAGGGTTTCGCCCATGCGCAAACGTGCCTTGTACACGGACACGCGATCCATGATGGAATCTGGACGGGCAAAGTAAACGTATTCAAAGATACAGGGGTTGAGTTGGGCGTTGTCCGCACAGGGCTGCGTGTGCAGCGTGCCGTCCGTTTCGATGTAAACCGCTTCGCCGGGCTGCACATCGCGAATGGTGTCGAAGCCAAGGGCACTCAACGCCACGCTTTCAGATGCCAGCATGTACTCCACGCCTTCCGGCGTTTCCCGCTTGCCGAACACCAGCGGGCGAATACCGTGTGGATCGCGAAAGCCAACAATGCCGTAACCGGTGATCATCGCAATCGCCGCGTATGCGCCGCGCACTCGCCCGTGGGTCGCTCTGACCGCAGCGAAGATATCATCCCTGCTCGGCGTCAGCTTACCGACCTTCTGAAGCTCATGGGCAAAGATGTTCAACAGCACCTCAGAATCGGACGTGGTGTTCATGTGGCGCAGATCGGTGCGAAACAGATCCTCGCGCAACTCATCGGTATTGGTCAGATTGCCGTTATGGGCCAGCGTGATGCCGTAGGGAGAATTCACATAGAAAGGCTGCGCTTCGGCCGAGCTTGAACTGCCGGCAGTTGGATAACGGACATGGCCGATACCGACGTGTCCAGACAGGCGCAGCATATGCCGGGTATGAAAAACGTCGCGGACCAGGCCGTTATCCTTGCGCAGGAAGAAACGGTCGTCCTCGAACGTTACGATACCGGCGGCATCCTGCCCCCTGTGCTGCAGCACCGTCAGCGCATCGTACAAAGCCTGATTAACACTGGCCTTGCCCACAATCCCAACAATACCGCACATGTGTGACACCTCTTAGGTTCGATTCGGCTAACGTTCGTTAACACTGATGCCGGGTGACAACCCGTCTGCCGGGTCATAAACCGCCGCCGGCAACGGCAACTGGACAGGTCAGACCCTCTCGGACCTGCTCAGGATCTCGCCCTAAAACAGGGCTGCCATACTATCGCCAAACACGGTCCGCGACCAGTTTTCGACCAACGCAAATTTTGCAATCAAAGTGGACTCGTTCCACCAATCATCCTGGGTCACCGGCGTCATCCGTAGCAGAGCAATACTCGCCACCACAACCACGACCCCGCGCGCCAATCCGAAGGCCACGCCGAGCACCCGATCCGTTCCAGTCAGGCCGGTCATCCGGACCAGTGCACCAATCAAGTGATTGATCAGCGCCCCCACGATCAGGGTGGCCACGAACAGGATCAAAAAGGCCGCGATAAAACGGACGGACGGAACACTGATGGTATCGACAAGCAGCGCCTGCATGTTTGGATGAAACAGGCGCGCAATAATGAACGCCGCAATCCAGGTAGCTAACGACAAGGCTTCACGGACAAAACCACGTACCAGGCTGATGACACAGGAAATCAGAATGATCGCTAGAATAACCCAGTCAACCCAGAGGAAGCTTTGCATCGGCTCGCCAATAGAAAGGAATTCGAATCGGCCGGAATTTTACCAGAGTCA
>DATGQC010000027.1:0-13796 GCA_035304425.1 Advenella sp. | reverse complement strand
AGAAAACGCCGTTTTCGATCCGCTCAGCACCACGCACTGGATGGCGGTGTCATTCTGGAAATCCAGCGCGATTTGCGTAAGCGCAAGCACCATTTCCTGGTTCAGGGCATTGCGTTTTTCTCCCCGGTCAATAGTCACGGTTGCAACCGGGCCGTTTTTTGTAACAGAGATAATGTCTTTCACTTGATGCTTTCCTTATCAATGGATAGTGCTTGGTCGTTCAGCAGGTTTTCTTCAGCCAGACTGGCTACCGACTGCAGAACATTCACGATGTGTTCAATGCGTTGCGACTTAAGGCGTGCTGAAGGCCCGACGACGCCGATGCTGTAAAGGCCTTTTGCGGCGCCGGAAAAAACGGGGCAGGCAACGCTATACACCCCCTCGTCAATCTCTCCGTCGCATATCGCAAACCCCTGCTCGTTTACCTGGCGCAATTGCTGTATCAACTCTGTCCGCTCCATTTTTCCCTCACACGCTTCCACAGAGTCAAGCAGCAATAACGCATCATCAGGCTCCAGGTACGCCATAATGGCTTTGCTGGATGAACATTTGTCAATCGGCCTGCTGCCGATACCGGGGTAGATATAGAGCTGATCTTTCCGAGCAGGGGTAACGGCCTTGATCAGGTCAACGGAGCGATTCGAAAGGCGAGCAAAAAAAGCCGTTTCTTCCAGTTTGCCGACAATAAAGTTCAATGAGGGGGTGAACGAAGATAGTTTGCTGTCCTGCAGCAGGCTGCTGCGCATCAGCTGTACCAGTGCGTCGCCGAGCATATAATTGCCTGTCGCATCATCAATACTGAGATAGCCTATCTCTTTCAGTGAGGTGGCGAGCCTGTGTGTGGAACTGCGGGGAAGCCCTGCTGTCTGCGCAAGATCCGCAAGCGACAGGCCATGTACCGTGCCGGCGATGGTATTGAGTATGTGATGATAGCGTTGTAGAGGATTTGACATAGAATATATTCAGTTAAGAGAACGTAACGCGATTTTGTCGACTTTTCCTATAGAGAGCATGGGTAGTGAAGAATGTAGAAAAATTCTTTTTGGCACTTTGTAGTTCGCCAGGCGCTCCCGGCACCATTGTGCCATTTCGTTCTCAGATAATGTCTCGTTTGGCTTGAATATCAGATAGGCGTGACCGACCTGCTGATAAAGCTCGTCGTCCACAGGGATGACCGCCGCCATCAGTACTTTGGGATGCTGTTCCAGGACAAGTTCGATTTCACGAGGATAAATGTTATATCCGCCGGATTTGTACATTTCTTTCATCCGGCCTACGAGTCTGACGTTTCCATCTTCCTGCAGCACGGCGATGTCGCCCGTACGCAGCCAGCCATCTTGTGTGAACACCTCTGCCGTGGCTTGTTCGTTTCGCAAGTAGGCAGTCATGCAATATCGTTTGCGGATCTGCAATTCGCCTTGTTGGCCCGGGGCAAGGATCGGTTGGTCGCCGTTGGCTATTCTGAGTTGTCCCGAGGGGATGGCGCGGCCAATCGTATAGGCTGCTGCGTCCATCGAGGCGTTTTCATCAATGTAGCTGACCGAACCGCAAGATTCAGTCAGGCCGTAGGTGGAGCCGACATTCGGACAGTATTCTTTGATTCGTTGCAAAATCGGCAATGGCATCGCGGCGCCCGAGAAAATGAACCACTCCATTTTCTGCAAAATCGTAATGTCGAAAGTTGGTTCTCTTAACAGCATCTGTAGCATTGTTGAGCCCAGCATCAGCATATTGACCTTGTGGCGTGAAATCAGCGTCATGATCTCGGCCGGCCGATACCTTTCCTGATAGACGATCGATGCGCCAGCAAGTATCTGGGACAGGCCGCGAAAATGCATCCCTCCTATATGATTGATCGGCGCAAAGTTGATGACGATCGGATAATCTTTCGTATGAAATACGCTGGCCTGAACGGTGGAGCGGAACAGCAGGGAGGTCTGGCTCAATAACACGCCTTTCGGATTTCCAGTTGTGCCCGAGGTGTAGACCAGCATGCAAGGGTCGTCCGGGTTGTGCAATTCGTGCTCCTCGCCCAGCGCTGCCTCCTGGCTGCCTTCAGCCAATGTGTCCAGGAGCGACGTGCCTTCCTCGGCATCGCCATCAAACACGACCAGGGCGGGGCGGTTCTGTTGTTGTTCCAGATCATCCAGAACGGTTTGCAGATCGTCCTTGAAGTCGCGCTCTTCGAAACAACGAATCGTCATGACCATGACCGGCTGTGCGTGATTGATAACGTAACCGAGTTCACGGCGTGTGTATTTTGGATTAAGCCCGACCCATACGGCGCCGATTCTGGCGGCCGCGAAAAAGGTGATCATCGCTTCGGGCCGCGGGGGCGAAAGCAACGCGACGCAATCGCCTTTTTTTATGCCGCGCCGTCTCATCGATTGGGCGCATCGGTCAACCAGAACGACAAATTTTCCGTAGTTTATTCTCTGGTCTTTATATAGAAAAGCGGGGCGGTCAGGGTGGTTCGAGGCGTGTTGCTGAATAACGTCCCACCATGTATCAGCCGGTATTGTGGTTTCCAATCTTGAGTGCTCCATGACTGCATCCATTTAAAAACTGATGTTTTTTTCGTCCACGATTTTTTTGAAGGCGGCGGCCTGTTCTTTGACGAAATTTTTGGTCGCCTCCGGTCCCAGAAACGCGGGACTGGAGCGCATCGCTTCTATTTGCCTGATAACCCCAGGGTCCCGGAGAGCGCTGGCAAATACGTTTTGAATTTTGTCGATATGCCCGGCCGGCGTGCCCTTGGGGGCCGCCATTATGTAAGAGATTTTGCTTGGCGTGGCTGAGGAAAATCCGGCTTCGTCCAGGGTAGGGGTGTCGGGTAAAAATGCGGAGCGTTCATGTTGCAATACCACCAGCGCCTTGGTTTTGCCAGCCTCAATCATCGGTCCTGCAGCATTGACGCCGTCGACCATTAAGTCGACCTGACCACCCGCAAGCGCGGTAACCGCTTCGACGCCTTTATAGGGGACGTGACGCAGGCGGACGCCGGTATCGCCCATCAGGACCTCGCCGGCCAAATGGGTGGAGGTGCCTACGCCATAGGTTGCATAGGTATATTTATCCGGAGACTTCTTCGCCTCACTAAGTACTTCTTTGAGCGTGGATGGCATTGACGCGCTGGCGGTCAGGACCATGGCGGTCTCGCCCAGCGTAGCGACATAATCAAGCGACGCGGTGGGTGAGTAAGGAGCCGGAGAAATCGCGTACGGGATAAGGGTATAACTGGTGTTCGTTGAAACCAGGAATGTATAACCGTCGGGTTTGGCATTGATGACCGATTTGACGCCGATGCTGGTGCTGGCGCCAGGTTTGTTAAGAATCAAAATTGGCTGGCCCAGCGTTTTTGATGCCTGCGCACAGACAATTCTTAAAAATTGGTCAGTGCCTCCGCCTGCAGAATAGGGGATAACGACGGTGATCGCTTTGTCGGGATAGTTCGCAGTGTTTTGATTCTGAGCGAAGCTGATGTTGCTCAGGCAAAGAGCAAGAAAGGCGGAAGACTGCAACAAACGTCTCATGATTTGTCTCCTGTCGGTCGCGCGTGAGCGGCGCCGGCTTTGGCGTGGTTAATTATTTTTGTCTCGATTATCGAGATTTGATCTCATATTACGAGACTAATTGACAGCTGTCAATATGCGTCGTGTTTTTCAATGGCGCTTGATGAAAGGGTTGGAGCGGAACACGTCCATGTGCCGGCGCGAATGCCGCGCAGACGATGCGGGCGGTTTTGATGGCGGGCGATGAGTCGCGGGCAGGCAGGCGCTTGCGCACAGGCGATCGCCCGTGCGTCAGCGGTAAAATAACTTTTTTATGAAGGAAGTGACTGCGCGCGGCAGCCAGGACAGTGTCTGGTCTGTCAGCTTGCGTGTTTACTCAACATTGACAGCGGGCGTGCGACTATGCTGCAGCTGGCGCGGCGCGTGCCGCTTACGCTTTGGCATCTGCGACGATCGTGGCTTCGTTGCTCTCGGGCGCATGGACGACGAGGTTTTCCGGAAAAACAATCTTGAAGGTGCTGCCCTTGTTGATTTCGCTATCCACAACCAGTTTCGCGTTATGCCTGATCACAATGTGCTTGGTAATGGCCAGGCCCAGGCCGGTGCCGCCTGAGGCGCGGGACCGGCTTTTGTCTACCCGGTAAAAACGCTCGGTGATCCGTGGAATGTCTTTCTTTTCGATGCCCAGGCCCGTATCGGTCACGCTGAAAATGGCCTCGCCATGGTCGTTGCGGGCCCAGCGTATGCTTATTTTGCCCCCTTCCGGGGTGTAGCGTACGGCGTTGGTCAGCAAGTTGGTTACAGCCGACGCCAGTTCGTTCATCTGGCCGACGACCGCCAGGGCGGGATCCACGTCGAATTCGAAGGCATGCGATTCACGCGAGATCGACTGGGCCTGTATGGCGGCCTTGTCGATAATGGGGGCCAATTGCACGTTGGAGCCTTCGATGATCTCGGTCGATTCCAGGGTGGACAAGGTCAGCAGATCGGCCACGATCGCCAGCATCCGTTGCGCCTGTTCGTGCATCAGTTCTTCGTATTGCTTGCGCTGTTCTTTGGTCAGCGCTTCGTGGGGCAGGTCGCGCATGGTTTCAAGAAAGCCGATCAGTACCGTCAGGGGCGTGCGGATTTCATGCGAAACGTTGGCTACGAAATCCCGTTGCGTGGTTTGCAGCTTTTCCAGCTGGGTGATGTCCTGGCACAGGAGCAGATAGCCTTCGTTGGCGTGCTGGGTCAGCTGAAATTGCAGCGAGCATGTCTGACCGCCGATTTCCTTGCGGCTGCGCAAAGGGCGGCTCCATTGACGGCTTTGGGCGTAATCGAAAAACTCGGGCAGGCGAATGATATTGAAGATGTTGTAGCCCCTGTCTTTTTCATAGACCAGATCAAGCAGCCGCTGCGATTGAGCGTTGCACCATTCGATCTGAAAGGACTTGTCCAGCGTGACCGCCGCCGCAGGAAGCGCCTGGGCGGCTGAAAGAACGTTGTTGGTCAGTTCGCGTAGCGCAATGTATTCATTCTGGCGGCTGCGAACGTATTTATAGATAGGCGTAACGATTTCGTCATAGCTGCCCAGGTCGGGCGGCGGCGCCGCAGCCGGTTGGCTGGCCCATTTAAGGGTTTGCCTGTGGTGGCGATGGTGGCGAACCAGGTAGAACAGACCGCAAAGCGCCAGAAAAAGAATGCCGCCTATACCGCCCAGAAGCCATTGGATACCCAGCGCGAGCGCGATGGCAACGACATAGGCGATCAAAAGCGTAGAGCGAGGCATGATGGGTTCTTTTCCTGGGAGGTCTGGCTCGCGCCGCCGGCGTCAGAGAAAGCGGAGTGACCCGGCTTAAACCAGCGTTGCTGCAGAGCACGATAATACCAGTGCTTGGGGCCCGATAGATGGTCAGGCCGGCAGTTTAGAGGTAAAACGATACCCGCTTCCGCGTACAGTTTCAACCAGATTATGATGATTGCTCGGCTCCAGCGCCTTGCGCAGGCGACGAATATGCACGTCGACTGTGCGTTCTTCCAGAAAGACGTGGTCGCCCCAAACCTGATCCAGTAACTGGCCTCGGGTGAACACCCGCTCCGGATGCGTCATGAAAAAATGCAGCAGGCGAAATTCGGTCGGACCCAGCGGCAGGTTCGACCCATTGCCCGTGATGCGATGCGATACCGGATCCAGCTTCAGGCCCGATATTTCGATTTCATCGTCGGTCAGTTGCGGGGCGCGCCGGCGCAGCACCGCCTTGATGCGCGCCATCAGTTCTTTGGGGGAAAAGGGCTTGGTAATGTAATCATCGGCGCCGCTTTCGAGTCCTTCCACTTTATCGGCTTCGGAGCTCTTGGCGGTAAGCATGATAATGGGGATGTCGCGGGTGCGTTCGCTGCTGCGCAGGTTGCGCGCCAGATTCAGGCCGGTGGAGCCGGGCAGCATCCAGTCCAGCAGGATCAGATCGGGCAATTCCGCATTAATCAATACCTTTGCCTGTTCAGCATCCAGCGCACGCAGCACTTTGTGACCGGCAAAGGACAGGTTGACGGAGATGAGCTCTTGAATTGCGGGTTCGTCTTCGACGACAAGAATTGTGCTGGCCATAATGAAGTAAAATTAAAAAGTCACACGATTGACATTAACCGGAAATACTAGTCTCAATGGTATTGCCTGATTGTGTCATGTTTGTGACAACCCTGCCTACTTTTCATAAAGATTGCATATGAATTCAGAACGTCCAACGCCAGCCGGGCAATCCGGTACCACGCATTTCGGCTTCCGTACTGTCGATGAACAGGAAAAGGCCGGGAAGGTGGCGCAAGTCTTCCATTCGGTGGCGCAACGTTACGACGTCATGAACGACTTGATGTCCGGCGGTATGCACCGGCTCTGGAAAAGCTTCACGATCGGACGGGCCGGCGTGCGGCCCGGTATGCGGGTGCTGGATATTGCCGGCGGCACCGGCGATCTGGCCCTGGCTTTTGCAGGCAAGGTCGGGCCAACCGGTCAGGTCTGGCATACCGATATCAATTCCTCCATGCTGGAGGTCGGGCGGGATCGCCTGACCGACAAGGGGGTGTTGCTGCCCACCGTGGTGTGCGATGCCGAGCATCTGCCGTTTCCTGATGAATTTTTTGATGTGGTCACGGTGGCCTTCGGTCTGCGTAACATGACGCACAAGGACGTGGCTCTGCAACAAATGCAACGGGTGCTCAAGCCCGGCGGCAAATTGCTGGTGCTGGAGTTTTCACGGGTTGCAGCGCCGCTGGCGCCTGCCTATGACTGGTATTCGTTCAATATTCTCCCCTGGTTAGGCAAAAAAGTGGCAAATGACGAAGACAGTTATCGTTATCTGGCCGAATCCATACGCATGCACCCCGATCAGGAAACGCTGGCGCAAATGATGCGCGACGCCGGGCTGCCGCGGGTCAGCTATTTCAATCTGACAGCCGGCGTGGTGGCGCTGCACGAAGGCGTCAAACTGTTCTGAATGCCTGTCCGGCGGCCTGCCGTTCGCGCGCAACGGCAGGATCGGTATAGGTGTGTCGAGCAGGCAAGCCGACCCGTCGTTTTTCGGTCATTACAAAGTCGCTTGCATTTGTGTTCAGGTTTTTGTAAGATTGGATTGTTTGCTAATTTATTTATTGTGGGGTAATCCCACCGGAGCAATAATCAATGTTCAAAAAGTGGTCTAAATTTCTCGCCGCTGCGATGATTGTCGTGTCATCTGTAAGCATGCTGGCCGTGACCCATGATGCGGAAGCCCGCCGTATGGGCGGGGGCGCCAGTTTCGGACGCCAGTCTTCCAACATTACCACGAACCGGGCTCCTGCGGCACAAGCTCCCAATGCAGTGAATCGCACTTCAGCGGCGCCAGCCGGTACTGCAGCCAATGCGGGCGCGGCAGCGCAGCGTAGCGGTTTTTCCCGTTTCCTGGGGCCGATCGCCGGGATCGCCGCCGGTCTGGGTATTGCCGCGCTGCTGTCGAGCCTGGGGCTTGGCGGCGCCATGCTTGAGTTCCTGTCCAGCGCCGTGCTGATTGCCATCGTTATATTTGGCGTCATGTTTATTGTGCGTCGTCTGCGCGGTGGCCAGGCGCGTCCGGCCTTCCAGGGCGCCTCGCCCATGCAGCGCCAGTCTGGCGCACCAGCGCCGGGTTCCCGGCATCAGTACACCGGGCAGGACAGCGGCGGCTTCCAGCAGCAAAGCGGCTTGTCCGCCACAGACTTTTCCGGCAATGCGCAGGCAGCGGCCGAACCGGCAGACAAAAGCTGGTTTATTCCGGGTGATTTTGATACGCCGGCCTTTCTGCAAATCGCCAAAAAGCAGTTCGTGACCATTCAGGGCTTGTGGGACAAAGGCGATATCGACGACCTCAAGAACTATCTGACCGAAGATCTGGTTGCGGAGCTCTCTCCCCAAATTACCAGCCGGGCCGGACAAAGCCAGACAGAGGTCGTGCTGCTCAATGCAGAATTACTGGGCATCGAGCAGGTTCAGGATGGCCATCTTGCGTCGGTGCGTTTCTCCGGTATGCTGCGTGAAGACGCCCAGGAAGCGGCCTTCCGTTTTGAGGAAGTGTGGAACCTGTACAAGGAAAATAATTCCGGCTGGCTCCTGGCGGGTATTCAGCAGATTCCGGTGGAAAACGCTTCCTGATCGTACGGTAAACAGCGGTCGGCATTCCTGGCCGGCGCATCGGCGTGATCATGTTTTCGTGATCACGCCTTTGTTTTTCGGGCGCGCGGGCCCTTATTACCGCCGTTTATTATTAATAACTAAGAGCTATATAAAAATAAATACTAATTATTTTTTCTCTTAAGAAGATTTGGTTATAGTGTCAGATCGTATAGGGAAAAAACCGTGAATCTTAGCTTCAACAATGTCTACAAGCAGTTCGGTTCGCTTTCGGTTGTTGAGAATTTCAGCGCCGACTTTCGCTCGGGCGAGATCGTTGCCCTGGTAGGACCTTCCGGTTCGGGCAAATCTACGCTGCTGCACATGGCTGCCGGCCTGGAGAGCGCCACATCCGGCAATATCGATACCGATTCGCAGCCTGTCATCAAGCCCGACCCCAGTCGCACGCTGGTATTCCAGGAGCATGCGCTGTATCCGTGGCTCACGCTCAAGCAGAATGTTGCCATGGCGCTGGAGTTTCAGCAGGTGGCCCGCAAGCAGGCTTATGAGCGCGCAACGAAGTGGTTGCAGCGTGTCGGACTGGACGGCTTTGAAAATTATTACCCGCACCAGGTTTCAGGCGGAATGCGCCAGCGTGCAGCGCTGGCGCGCGCTTTCATTGCCGAGCCGGAAGTGTTGCTGCTGGATGAACCTTTCGGTGCGCTGGATGCATTGACCCGGCTCAGTCTTCAGGACGTGTTGCTTGACCTGGTTGAACAGGCCCGGCCGACTGTGCTGCTGGTCACGCATGATGTGGACGAGGCCCTGTTTTTGGCCGATCGCGTGTTAGTGTTCAGCGCAAGGCCTGCCACAGTGCTCAAGGAATTCAATTTGAGCCACCGTGAGCGCTCGCATGATCTGTCCGACCTGGCAGCCGAAAAACGAGAAATTCTCAGCCTGCTGGGTATTGCTGTCAAGCATGAAAGCAAACCGGATGCGAGCCCGGTGGAAATGGCTGCCTGAGCGAGGCGTCGCAGGCGATATGGGCATGGATGCGGTTTCTTTCAGCGCCCGGTCATCCGCGTATCGCCGCTGATACAGATAGCCGTTTTGACCAGCTAATTCAGACAGACTGCGCGGCGTCCCGGTAGCGGGCAGCAGGTGAGTCAATAACAAAAACCATTCAAATTTTTAGAGAGAGTCAGAGATGAATATTCGTAAATGGACCGCATTGCCCCTGGTGGCTTCGCTGCTGCTGTCTGGCGCCGCCATGGCGGCCGACAAGCTCAAGGTAGGCTATCTGCGGGTGATGGACGATGCGCAGGCTATCGTTGCGCACGAAGGCGAGTTCTACAAAAAACAGGGTCTTGACACTGATCTGATGGAGTTCAAGTCCGGCACCGATCTGATCAAGGCTATAGTTGGCGGTCAGGTCGACGTTGGCGTCCTTGGCTTTACCAATGCCATTTCCTGGGCTTCCCGCGGCGCGGATCTGAAGGTTGTGGCCGGTGCGCAGCGCGGCTATCATTCGCTGGTGGTCCGTGATGATGCCGGTGTTAACACCGTAGCCGATCTGAAAGGCAAAACCCTGGCTTCGCAAAGCCAGGGTAGTACAGCAGACACCGTTTTGCGTGGCGTGGTATTCAAGCAAGCGGGTCTGGCCGAGGGCGATGTCAGTGTGATGGGCGTCAGCCCCGCGGTCGCCGTACAGTCGCTGGTAGGCAATCGGGTGAATGCCGCGTTTCTTTTTGAACCGTATGACCGGATTGCGCAACTGGTTGCGCCGGTCAAGCAGATTTATGAGGTTGGACAAAGCTGGCCCTTCCCCTGCATGGTTGTGATCACCTCAGGCAAAGTGCTGCAGACCCGCAAGGACGATATCTGGAAGGCGCTGGATGCGCAGCAGCAGGCAATCGAACTGCTTGAAAAGCAGCCTGCTCAGGCGTCCAAGCTGATCGCCAGCTACTTTATCGCCGAACCTACCCTTAAGACGCTTAAGCAGGGTGAGCTAGCCCGCGAGACTGTCATCGAAGAAGCGATCAAGACGCAGGAGTTTACCCCTACCGTGACGGACAAGGATATCGAGCGGATGACTGAACTGGCCCGCATCATGGAGCGTGATGGTTCGCTGAAGACCAAAGATGGCAAGCCATTTGACGTCAATACGGTGCTGGATCTTGAATGGCAGAAGGCACGTAAACTGTGAGCAACAACACCCGGATCGGCGGCTTTAAAAAGCCGCTGGCGGTGGTGCTGGCCATCGCTTTCATTCTTCTGGTCTGGCAACTTGTCGCTTTGACGTTGCCAGACTTTCTCATGCCCGGTATTCTGCCAGTGCTCGAGCGCCTGTCTGAAAGCATCCGCAGCGGCGAATTCTATAGCGGCCTGGCGGGCTCCCTGGCGCGTCTTGGTACCGGTTATGGCATTGCGCTGATCTGTGGCGTCGCCTTTGGCCTGCTGGCCGCCAGCCTGAATTTCTTTCGCGAGGTGCTGCGCAATGTGATTGTGATCCTGCAGTCGCTGCCCAGCATTGCCTGGGTGCCGCTGTTTCTGATCGTCTGGGGTTTTGGCAACAAGCCCATGATCGTCGTGGTGGCGCTGGCGGCGTTTTTTCCGGCGGCACTCAGCGTCATGAACGCCACTGAGTCGGTGCATAAAGTGCATATTTCTGCAGCGCGCGTGATGGGAGCCAGCCGCTGGGGCCTGGTCAGGCGCGTCTATCTGCCTGCGGTGATGCCCGAGCTGATTACCGGCGCGCAACTGGCCTTTGGCAATGCGTGGCGCGCCTTGATCTCCGTGGAAATGCTGGTCGATTTCGGCAAAGGGCTTGGCCGTTCGCTGAGTTTTTCCGGCGATACCGGTGATATGACAGGTGTCATGGCCAACATTCTGGTCATTGCCATTCTGGCGGCGCTTATCGATCAGTTGATCCTGGAACGTATCAAACACCGTCTGCTGCGTTACCAATACGTCTGAGTCGCACAATCATTCTACCGTGTCAGTCCCGTTGTGCCGGCGGGACGGGAAGATACATCATGACCCTGCTGTCCATCCGATCTGTCCTGTGTGCTCTGCTCGTCATAGGCAGTGCCGGGACGCTGATGCCTGTTGCCGCTACCGCAGCCACGCCGGTCACGGCCGGCAGCGCGGGCCTGTTTCCCCGGGCAATCGCCCGGGGCGCCTTGCGTGTCGCGGTGATCCACGTCACGCCGGCTGCGGAACCGGGCGCCAAGGTCCGGACCGAAGACAGGCTGGATACGCCAGTCATCAAGACGCTTGCCGCTGCCCTGAATCTACCGGCGCAACCGGTTCAGCTGGCGCCGGCGCAGGCGGCAAAAGCATTGGCAGATGGCCGCATTGATCTGGCGCTTTACAGTCTGCCGGCAGATGCAGATGCCGGGCCTGGTGTGATAGCGGTGCCGACCAGCTATCGCACGTACCCTAAGGCGGTTATCCGCAGTGATACGCCGATCCGTTCGCGGGCCGATTTGGCGCAGCGTACCGTTTGCATCGCCCGTACCGCAGAGCACGCGGCTGAGCAAGCAACGCAGGCGGGGGCGCTCCTGCTGCCGTTTGCTGTCCCGTCGGATGCGCTGGTGGCGGTACGTGAAGGCAAATGCGACCTGGGGCTGATTGACCAGACGGTCTGGCAAGCCTTGATGCATTATCCGGAATGGAAGAAGTTTTCCGCCACGCTTGAACTGGCCGACGCGCCGCGTACGCTGACCTGGCTGGTCCCTGCCGGAAATACCCGGGAAGCGCAATGGTTGCGCACGCGGATGCAGCAGTGGGACAGGGCAGGGCAATGGGCCGCTTTCAGCAAAAAATGGGCCACCGATGTCGCTTTTGATGTCTATCTGGATCAGGAAGTGCCTGACTGCCATAGCTGAACGCAGCCGGGACAGTCTTCCGGATAGTCCGAAGGTGCCGCGATGATTCAGGCGCGACAGTGTCTGCGAGCGTAAAACGGGTCTGATTCTGCATGAAAAGAGTACACTATCGGATTCAGAATCTTGCGTGGTCTACCGGATTTTTATGTTGCTCTCCGCCTTACCTGATCCAAATATTCCAATTGTGCGCGCCCTGAACTTGCTGCTGGACCGCGAGCCCTGGGCAAAGACGCGTATTGCCGCGCATGCCGGTAAAACGGTATGCATCCGTATCAGTCGGCTTGCGCTTCGGTTTACCCTGGGGCACGACGGCAGCCTGGCGCGGGCCGATCCTGCGGTGGTGGCCGATGTTACGCTGTCCATCCCCGAGAGCCGGCTGGGCGATGTGCCCGGCGCATTGCGCAACCGGCACGATCCTGCGCAATTGGCGTCTTTGCTGCACCTGGAAGGAGATGCCGGTCTGGCGCAACTGGTTTCGGATCTGGCACGCGACCTGCGATGGGACTCCGAACATGAGCTGGCCCGGTTTACCGGCGGCCTGCTGTCAAAACAAATCCACTTGCTGCTGCATCGGGCAGTGACAACCACCGCCACCGTGGCCGGCCGGCTGTCGGAAAACGTGAGCGAGTATGTCTCCGAAGAGGCTGGCATTGTGCTGGGCAAGCCGGCGCTGCAATCCTGGGAACAGACCCTGCGCGCGGCCACCGTGCAGCTGGACCAGCTTGACGCGCGGCTCAGGGCGCTTGATGCGCGACAACGCAGGAGCGGACGATGATCATGTCTACCCTGCGCTTGTTGCGCATATTGCTGATCTGCCTGCGCTATGGGCTGGATGAGCTGGTGCTCAGCGGGCTCAAGCATCCCATCGCCAGTTCCCTGCTCAAAGTGGTGCGGCTGGGGCGCAGTTTCGAACAGCCGCGTGGCGAACGCTTGCGGCTTGCGCTCGAATCGCTGGGGCCGATTTTTATCAAGTTCGGCCAGGTCCTGTCTACCAGGCGTGATCTGATCCCGCTGGATATCGCCGATGAGCTGTCGGCATTGCAGGATCGTGTGCCGCCGTTTCCGTCCGAACAGGCCATGGAGAGCATCCAGAAGGCGTTTGGCAAACATCCGTCCGAGCTGTTCGCGCTGTTTGAAACCGAACCGGTGGCTTCGGCCTCGGTCGCGCAGGTGCATTTTGCTGTTTTGCACGATGGTCGTGAAGTGGCGGTGAAAGTGCTGCGTCCAGGCATGCTGGCAGTCATCGAGCGGGATCTCTCGCTCATGAATCTGTTTGCCGGTTTTGTGGAACGTCTGTTGCCGGATGGGCGCCGCTTGCGGCCCAGGGAAGTGGTCAGCGAGTTCGACAAGTATTTGCACGATGAACTGGATTTGCAGGTCGAGGCAGCCAACTGCAGTCAGTTGCGCCGTAACTTCGAATCCAAAGCCAAGCGCGCCAATTTGCTGATCGTACCCGAGGTGATCTGGGAGTACACCAGCAAGACGGTGATGACGATGGAGCGCATGCACGGCGTGCCGGTCAGCCAGGTCGATAAGCTGGAGGCGGCGGGGGTTGACATCAAGAAGCTGGCCCGCAACGGGGTGGAAATCTTCTTTACCCAGGTGTTTGAAGATGGTTTTTTTCATGCCGATATGCATCCGGGCAATATTTTTGTCTCGCTGCAGCCCGAAACGCTGGGGCGCTATATCGCGCTTGACTTTGGTATTGTCGGATCGCTTTCCGAATTCGACAAAAATTACCTGTCGCAAAACTTTCTGGCATTTTTCCGCCGGGATTATCGTCGAGTGGCG
>DATGQC010000026.1:0-5256 GCA_035304425.1 Advenella sp. | reverse complement strand
TTTCGGAGCCATTATGAAAACCAAGCCCGTTCTCGTCCAGGAAGACGTACAGAAAATCATCGATGCAGCGGCCGCCCACGCCAGTAAAAACAACTGGGCCGTCACCATCGCCGTGACTGACGATGGCGGTCATCTGCTGGCCCTGAAACGCCTTGATGGCGCCGCGCCGGTCTCGGCCCATATTGCCCCGGCCAAAGCCCATGCTGCAGCACTGGGTCGTCGTGAAACCAAAGGCTACGAAGAGATGATCAACAACGGTCGCTACGCCTTTCTGTCGGCGCCAGCCATTTCAGGCATGCTCGAAGGCGGCGTACCTGTTGTCGTAGACGGCCAGACCATTGGCGCCGTCGGCGTGTCCGGCGTCCAGGCCAGCCAGGATGCCGAAACAGCCATTGCCGGTATCGCCGCAATTACAGGCTAAGCCATCAACCATCGATCGCCAGGCGTTGCCGCGCTACGCGGCGCCTGCCTGGCGAACGCCATGGCTTCGCACGCCCCTGCAATGCCTGTTCCGCCCCGTAACGCAGCACGCAGCATGAAAAAACGCACCAAATGCAGACAAGATACGAACTGGTTCATCAAAATGCGCCAAAATAAATCAGGGCAATCACCTAGATAGTGCATTTTTCGCTGCGCTGCACACAATATAGCGGTATCATATTTACCCCTCGCATAACAATCATTGTGCATCCCGCCGTTTTCACCCTGCCGCCCTACGCGCTGGGCGCGTCCGGCGCGCATACGTTTGCCTGTAACCTTTAACCTGCTCATTACATTCAACACATATGACATATATTGATACGACGCTGGCCCGACTGGCCAAATCCAGCCCATCGCAATCGGAGTTCTATCAGGCTGTGCAGGAAGTACTGGAATCACTTTCTCCGCTATTCGAAAAAGAAAAGCACTATCTTGATCAGAGCATCATTGAACGGATCGTTGAGCCTGAGCGTCAGATCATGTTTCGAGTCACCTGGGTAGACGATAAAGGTAAAATCAATGTCAACAAGGGCTACCGGGTCGAATTCAATTCGGCTATCGGCCCCTACAAGGGCGGCTTGCGTTTCCACCCCAGCGTTTCGGCCAGCATTATCAAATTTCTTGGCTTTGAGCAAACGTTCAAGAACTCGCTCACCGGTCTGGCTATTGGCGGCGGCAAGGGCGGCAGCGACTTCGACCCCAAAGGAAAATCAGACAATGAAATCATGAGCTTCTGCCAGGCCTTTATGTCTGAACTTTACCGTCACATCGGCCCTACTATCGACGTGCCTGCCGGCGACATTGGCGTAGGCGGACGCGAAATCGGCTATCTTTTCGGACAATACAAACGCCTGACAGGTCGCTACGAAGGCGTGCTTACCGGCAAGCGTATTCCATGGGGCGGTTCGCTGGTGCGCACCGAAGCGACTGGCTATGGTTCGGTCTACTTTGCCCAGAATATGCTGCAAAACGCGGGCGACCACCTTGACGACAAAATCTGTGCCGTCTCTGGCGCCGGCAACGTGGCCATCTATACCATAGAAAAACTGTACCAACTGGGGGCAACACCGGTCACCTGCAGCGATTCGCGCGGCATGATTTACCATAAATCCGGCATTAACCTGGAAACGCTCAAGCAACTCAAGGAAAAACAGCAGGCGCCCCTGCAGAAATATCTGGAAGCGCACCCCGATGCCATCTACAAGGCAGTAACGGATTACGCTCCCGGCCGCAACGAGGTGTGGTCTGTCCCTTGCGATCTGGCCTTCCCCAGCGCAACGCAAAACGAACTGAACCAGGCCGACGCACTGGCCTTGCTCGCCAACGGCTGCAAACTGGTGGCCGAAGGCGCCAACATGCCGTCCACACCACAAGCCGTGGAAGAGTTTCTCAAGGCCCGCATCCATTACGCGCCCGGCAAAGCAGCCAACGCCGGTGGCGTTGCCACCAGCCAGCTGGAAATGGCGCAGAACGCCGCCATGATCCAGTGGAGTTTTGACGAGGTCGACCTGCGCCTGAAGAACATCATGAAAAATATTTTCACCAATGCATGGGAAACAGCAGACGAATTCAACCAGCCAGGCAACCTGGTGCTCGGCGCCAATATTGCCGGTTTCCGCAAAGTTGCCGATGCCATGATCGACCAGGGTGCAGTCTGACCCACAATCATTACCAACCGGTTCACGCATATGCGAACAATCGGTTGATTCTGAAGCAACAAAAAAATACCCGGACAACATGTCCGGGTATTTTTTTGCCTGGCAACCCGCCAGCAATGACATATTCATTGTCTGCATCGCGAGCGGCACGCCATCACAGCGTATTGCTTCAGGCGAAACAATACGCTTTGCAGTATGGCTTACTCAGCAGGCTTGTCGGACTGCTCGCCACCTTCTGCAGGCGCATTTTCCTGGGCACCTTCCAGGCCGCCCAGCGCCTTGGCGGACAGACGCAGACGACCGCGGTCGTCGGCCTCGATAACCTTGACCTTGACCTTCTGTCCGACTGTCAGCACATCATTGATGTTGGCAATGCGGTAGTTGGCGATCTCGGAAATATGCAACAGCCCATCACGCCCAGGCAGAATCTGTACGATGCCGCCAAAGTCCAGCAGACGTTGCACGGTGCCCTCGTAGACCTGACCCACTTCAACCACCGCAGTCAGTTCGGCGATACGACGCTCGGCTTCCCTGGCTTTGTCCAGATCAGCGCTGGAGATAGTCACCACACCTTCGTCGCTGATATCGATATGGCAGCCGGTTTCTTCTGTCAGCGCACGAATCGTAGCGCCGCCCTTGCCGATCACGTCACGGATTTTTTCCGGATTGATTTTCATGGACAACATGCGTGGCGCAAAGGTTGACAACTCTTCGCGCGAACCCGTCAGCGCTTCAGTCATTTTACCCAGGATATGCATGCGACCGTCGCGAGCCTGAGCCAACGCCACCTGCATGATTTCCTTGGTGATGCCCTGGATTTTGATATCCATTTGCAAAGCGGTGATGCCGTTTTTGGTACCGGCCACTTTGAAGTCCATATCGCCCAGGTGATCCTCATCGCCCAGAATATCGGTCAGCACGGCGAACTTGCCGCCATCCTTGATCAGGCCCATGGCCACACCGGCAACGTGATCCTTGACGGGCACGCCCGCATCCATCATGGCCAGAGAGCCGCCGCAAACGGAAGCCATGGAGGAAGAACCGTTGGACTCGGTAATTTCAGACACAACGCGAATCGTATACTGGAAATCTTCGTGCGCCGGCAGCGTTGGAACCAGCGCGCGCTTGGCAAGGCGGCCATGACCGATTTCACGACGTTTCGGCGCACCGAAACGGCCTGTCTCGCCCGTTGCGAACGGAGGCATGTTGTAGTGAAGCATGAAACGATCACGGTGTTCACCCATGACGGAGTCAATGATTTGCTCGTCCTGCTTGGTGCCCAGCGTTGCAATAACCAGCGCCTGTGTTTCACCGCGCGTAAACAGCGCACTGCCATGGGTGCGTGGCAACACACCCAGGCGGATAGAGATCGGACGCACCGTACGGGTGTCACGGCCGTCAATGCGGGGCTCGCCTGCCAGGATCTGACCGCGCACGATTTTAGATTCCAGATCGAAAATAATATTTTCGATGGCGACACTATCAGGCGCGTCCTGACCGGCCTGCGCTGCCTGCTCTGCCAATGTTTGCTTGACTGCGGCAGTCACTTCGCGCAGCTTGGTCGTGCGTTCCTGTTTCTGGCGGATTTCATAGGCGCTTTTCAAGCCTGCTTCGGCAGCGGCGGTCACCGCCGCGATCAACGCTTCGTTTTTGGCTTCCGGCTGCCAGTCCCATTCGGGTTTGCCGGCTTCCGCCACCAGATCATGAATGGCATTGATAGCAGCCTGCATTTGCTCATGACCAAACACCACGCCGCCCAGCATGACTTCTTCGGACAACTGCTTAGCCTCGGATTCGACCATCAGCACAGCGTTTTCAGTACCGGCAACAACCAGGTTCATTTCCGAATCAACCAACTGATCCTGTGTCGGATTCAGCAAATACTGGCCATTAATGTAGCCCACGCGCGCCGCGCCGATAGGACCGTCGAACGGAATGCCAGATACGGCCAGCGCGGCAGAACTGGCGATCAGCGCTGCGATATCGGGATCAATCTGCGGATCAACCGACAGCACATGAACAATGACCTGCACCTCGTTATAGAAGCCTTCAGGAAACAACGGGCGCAATGGACGATCAATCAGTCGAGACGTCAGCGTTTCTTTTTCGGAGGGCTTGCCTTCGCGCTTGAAAAAACCACCGGGAATACGACCGGCAGAATAGGTTTTCTCAACATAGTCGACCGTAAGCGGGAAAAAATCCTGGCCGGGCTTGGCATTTTTTGCTGCAACAACGGTGGCCAGCACAACACTATCACCCATTGAAACCACAACGGCGCCTGAAGACTGACGGGCGATTTCGCCGGTTTCCAGCACAACAGTCTGATCGCCATACTGAAACGACTTGGTCACTTTGTTAAACATTTTTCAATCCTTACGATAAAGCCAGAGAGATCTGTCCGTTTTCAACCGCACACCACGATTCTGTGTACGCGTCCAGACCCGTTCCGGCACAATAAAAAAAACCGTGCCAGGCGCCGGCCTGGCGCTCTGCACGGTTTTGTGTTGGGAGCAAACCCAATATCACTTACGCAGACCGAGTTTTTCGATAAGTGAGCGGTAAGCGTCAGGGTTACGACCTTTCAGGTAGTCGAGCAGTTTACGGCGACGGCTAACCATGCGCAGCAAACCACGACGAGAGTGGTGGTCTTTCATGTGTTCTTTGAAATGACCGGTTAATTCGTTGATACGGGCGGTCAGCAATGCAACCTGCACTTCGGGAGAACCTGTATCGCCCTGGGCGCGACCGTATTGAGCAACAATTTCAGATTTTTTGATATCAGCAACTGACATATTGAATAAGCCTCATGAACTGGCGGTAAAACCGAGGCGTTTTACCGTGAAGTATTAAAAATAAAATATCGGATCATATCCCGACCGAACCACCGCAAGCATCAAGCAGACATTGCCGGATGGATATCTCTTCCAACACCGGCATTTGTGATTGCATGTGCCATCGAATGCAGGCCCTGGCCACTGTCACGCCAGAACTTTACGCAAGCGAAGCAAACAACCGGCAAGCACCCCGGCGATCTGACAGCAGAACAACATCTGTCATTTGAACCAGTGGTTTTGCCGCACGATTGAGTTGCGCCCTGATGACCATCTGCCCCAGGTAA
>DATGQC010000025.1:0-2948 GCA_035304425.1 Advenella sp. | reverse complement strand
AGGCCAAGCTGCGTCGCAATAACAAGGACGCCGCCATCGATTCGCCGGCATCGGCCTCCAGCGAGCTGGCTGAAGCCGCGCTGAACTATCTCGGCGTGCGATACCGTTTCGGCGGCACCACGCCCAAAGGCGGCTTTGATTGCTCTGGCCTGATTTACTATACCGCCAGCAAGTATATGGGCGTGAACCTGCCGCGCGTAGCCTCGTCCATGGCGCAAATAGGCGAATCGGTCAGTCGCGACGAACTCAAACCCGGCGATCTGGTATTTTTCAATACCCGCGGCAAACGTTACTCGCATGTCGGCATCTATGTAGGTGAGAACAAGTTTGTTCATTCGCCACGTACCGGCTCCGTGGTTCGGGTAGACAAAATGGACAATGTCTACTGGAACAAGCGTTATAACGGTGCGCGCCGTCTTGAAGGGCAGCGCGTCGCATCACGCTGATCTGCCGGGTGGGCGTATAGTCGGAAGCGACCAGGCATCGACCGCAGGTGGCTGGGCGATGCGACTATCACATTCGCACGAACAAAAAACCGGACGTTTTCCATGAAGAACGTCCGGTTTTTTTCATTTTCCAGCCTATTGTCGTTGCCCGTCTTTTTAATCGGGCTATCGATCGCCCTTTTAACGGACCATCATCCCTTAACGCCTCCCCTTGAACGCGCGCTTGGCCGGTTGACCGTACGACCGTTCTTTCTGCATTTTACCCGGCAGCATGCCATCTACGCCTGCTTGCGCACAACCCATTTTTGCGCCACAAAGCACGCGTCGCCCCCTGTCCGGGCCTGATGGCAGTCAACCTAACCCGAGCAGCGCCATCAACCCAGACCGCTCGCCGGCCGGCGACAGCGACCGATCTATTTGCCCTTACCTGCCTTTTCACGTTGCGGACAATCGGCGCAACGAAAGCCCGATTGCGTCAAGGCCTGCTGCATGCTGCATAGTGAGCGACGACAAGCCACCACAGGCACCCCTGCTTTTTGCGCGGCAGACCGAAATGACTTCATGACGTTGTGACCTAGGAAGTCCGTTAGCAAAATAACCATTTGCGTCCCGTTGGGCAATTGATAGGTCTTTTTCTGATGAGACGGATCGCGCCCGCTGATGTGCTGCTTGATTTCAATATTATGATCTTTTAGAAGCACCGGGATATTGCCCAGACGATCTGCGCCAACCACTACTGCACTCATATTTCCAATCATAGTCTTCTCCAAAGAAACTGAATTTATTATAAATGAGAATCATTATTATTAGCAATGTTATTTTTCATAAATTTATCATAGATCAAAGGAATGTTCTGAATGCCCCTGCACAATGCCGTTTCCGGCCAGGCGTCCTGACATGTTCGCTGGCGTGCAGGCAATCGACCGCATCCATGGCGTTACAGGCGCCCTGACCCATGACCACATGCACGATTGATAACCCGCGCCGCCTTGCTGGCGTCGCCGGTACGCTGTTGCGCGTTCGCTTGCGCTAGGGTTAATCCTCAATGGCTATTTACAATAAAGAGGCATAGAATTAAAACACTTGTTTAAATCATCTGTTTAATTATGGCTACCAATCGCAGCGAAGTTACCCGCAAATCGATTCTGAATGCAGCCGAAACCCTATTCGTAAAGGCAGGCTACGATGCAACGTCATTGCGCCAGATTACCTCGGCGGCCAGTGTCAATCTTGCATCGATCAACTACCATTTCGGCAGCAAGGAAGAGCTGGTACGGGCGGTACTGAAACGACGTCTTGAATGGATCAATCGTGAACGCATCCGCTTGCTGGACGAACTTGAAAAAGCCGCGGCGCCCAGTTCGGTCAAACCGTCCCTGCTGGTGGATGCATTCTTCGGCACCCTCCTGCGCCATGCCTCCGACCCGGAACATGATGCAAATATTTTCATGCGCCTGCTTGAGCGCACCATGACCGATCCCTCCAATTTCATCAAGACCCTGTTTGCCCAGGAATACGTCGAAGTCGTGTCCCGATATAAAGCGGCGTTTGTGCGCGCCATGCCCGATGTACCCGAGGCGGAAATCATCTGGCGTTTTCATTTCATGCTCGGCGCAACCTCCTACGCGATCGCCGGCATCAATATTCTGCAGGGCGTTCTGCCTGATATGACAGCGTCGATGGTTGACGAAAATGTGTACGACGAGCAGCTCCTGCCCCGATTAATGAGTTTTCTTTTAGGAGGACTGCGTGCCCCTCTCCCAACAAATTAAAGCGTTTCGCAAACGCCACATCAGCCGTCCCCTGCTGAACAAATTCAGGAAGGTGCTGCCTTCCATGTCGGATACCGAAAGAGACGCCATTGAAGCCGGCACCGTGTGGTGGGATGCGCAACTGTTCAGCGGCAAGCCCGACTGGACCATGTGGCATCAGTTTCCGAAGCCAATGCTGACCGCAGCAGAACAATCATTCCTGGACAATGAAGTGGTTCATGCGTGTTCATTGGTCGACGATTGGAAAATCACAACCGAAGATTTTGACCTGCCGGCCGAAGCCTGGCATTACATCAAATCCAAGCGTTTCCTGGGCATGATCATCCCCGAGCAATATGGCGGCCTGGGATTTTCGGCGTTTGCCCATTCCGAAGTAATGACACGGCTGTCCACGCGCAACTCGGCGCTGGCCGTATCGGTTATGGTTCCCAATTCTCTGGGGCCGGGCGAACTGCTGGTGCACTATGGCACCGAGGAACAAAAAAACCACTACCTGCCGCGGCTGGCACGAGGTGAGGACATTCCCGCCTTTGCCCTCACCAGCCCCTGGGCCGGCTCCGATGCAGCGGCCATTCCCGACAGCGGTGTTGTCTGCATGGGCGAATGGAATGGCCACCAGGTGCTCGGCATGTCGGTCTCATGGAACAAGCGCTACATCACACTGGCGCCTGTGTGCACGTTACTGGGGCTGGCGTTTCGCCTGTTCGATCCCGACGGGCTGCTCGGGGAC
>DATGQC010000024.1:0-21065 GCA_035304425.1 Advenella sp. | reverse complement strand
GACCTCTGCGCTGGATCCGGAAATGGTCAAGGAAGTGCTGGATGTCATGGTCAATCTTGCCGAGGAGTCGGGCGTGACCATGCTATGCGTCACACATGAGATGGGCTTTGCGCGCAAAGTGGCCGATCGCGTGGTGTTCATGGACCAGGGCAGCATTGTGGAGCAGAACACGCCGGATGCGTTTTTTGACCATCCGCAGCATGAACGCACCCGCCATTTCCTGGACCAGATTCTGCACTGATGCGCCGGCCGGGATGCCCGGCCGGATTCCGGTGTAAAATGGCGGCACCAAGCAGCCGTTTACGGCTATTTACACCAACGGTTACAAACATGGCAGAAAATTTCGAATCCGATATTACCAAGTTCATCAAACAGTACAAGGACGAACATCCCGGCACTGAAGAGCGGCAACGCCAGGGTCGCGGACTCCTGTGGGATAAAACACTGGATGCCGATCTGCTTGATGGGTTCAAGAAGGCCAGAGTGCCGCAGAAGCCCTACGTCTACTCGACCAATAGCTGAACAGCCGAATGACGGTGCCTGCCGATCAGCTCAACGCGCTGGTCTCTCCTGAAGTGGATTCCACACCCGACACCATTGATTCGGTCGCATTGGCGCGCCTGTATGGCGAGCCCCTGTTTGACATTCCACAGGATCTATACATTCCGCCCGATGCGCTGGAGGTCTTTCTTGAAGCCTTCGAGGGACCGCTGGACCTGCTGCTGTATCTGATCCGCAAGCAGAACTTCAATGTTCTGGATATTCCCATGTCGGAAGTGACCCGGCAATATCTGAACTATGTGGATCAGATCCGCCAGCATAATCTGGAACTGGCAGGCGAATATCTGCTCATGGCGGCCCTGTTGATCGAAATCAAGTCTCGCATGCTGCTGCCGGTCAAGAAATCCGATACCGGCGAAGAAGTGGAAGATCCGCGGGCGGAGCTGGTGCGCCGCCTGCTGGAGTACGAGCAAATGAAACTGGCGGCCGCCAAGCTCAATGAATTACCGCAGTTGGGTCGCGACTTCGAGCGTGCCCGGGCCTACATGGATCTCAGTACCGAGCGTGCGTTGCCCGAGGTCAACGCCGAAGACCTGCGTCTGGCCTGGCTGGATATCCTGAAGCGAGCCAAATTGAACGCGCATCACCATATTACACGTGAACAGCTGTCGGTGCGCGATCACATGACCCATATTCTGCGTCGCCTGTCTGACGTGCGGTTCATGGAGTTTCGGGATCTGTTCCTTGAGCGGGTGGAAGCGGGCGATCCGGCGGCTGTCGTGGTGGTTCACTTTCTGGCCATGCTGGAACTGGCCCGCGAAACTTTGCTGGAAATCACCCAGGCAGAGCCCTATGCCCCCATTTATATTCGCCTCTCATACAGTAGCCAGGTTGTGGCCTGACTTGCCAAAGGAACAAGATTGAAAGTCGTACATACCATTGAAGAACTCAGAGACCAGATGCGTGGCCAGTTACGCGCCTCCTTTGTTCCAACCATGGGAAATCTTCATGAGGGGCACCTGGCCCTGATGAAAATGGCCCGTCAGCACGGCGATCCTGTGGTGGCCAGCATTTTTGTCAATCCTCTGCAGTTTGGCCCCAACGAAGATTTTGACAAGTATCCCCGGACTCTTGAAGAGGATATTCGCAAGCTGGAAGAACGGCGGGATGTCTACGTGCTGTTTGCGCCTACTGTCAAGGAAATGTACCCGGAGCCGCAAAGCTTCAAGGTGCAGCCACCCGAGGGCCTGGGCAACATTCTGGAAGGCGAGTTTCGCCCGGGTTTTTTTATCGGCGTCTCCACGGTCGTGCTCAAGCTGTTCTCCTGTGTGCAGCCCAAGGTGGCGGTATTCGGAAAGAAAGACTACCAGCAATTGATGATTGTGCGCAAAATGTGTCGCCAGTTCCAGCTGCCGGTCACCATCTATGCGCATGAAACAGTCCGCGAGGACAGCGGGCTGGCCTTGTCATCGCGCAACCGCTTCCTGTCGGAAAGCGAACGCGCCGAAGCGCCGGTTCTGTATCAAACCCTGCAGGCGGTGCGCAATCAGCTGCAGGCAGGCGACGCCTCTGTGGCGTCCCTGGAAGCCTTCGGCCATAAAGCACTGACTGACCGGGGATGGGATGTGGATTATGTGTCGGTCCGGCGTCAGCATGATTTGAATCCGCCCTCACAGCAGGAGATTATTGCCAACGAACCTTTGGTCGTACTGGCCGCAGCCAAACTGGGGGCAACCCGTTTGATTGATAATCTGGAATTCGCATATCAACCATAAACTGTTAGCGTTGACAGTTTTTGGCTAACGGCATGATCACTATAATTTGTCCCTTCTTCACAAGCAATACGAGGAACCAAGATGGGAACAGTGGAAAACATGCCGGGGCTGGATGTCCTCATACAGTGCCTGACGCCGCGTGAAAAAGAGGTTTTCTTTTTTGTCACACGCGGTTTGCCAAATAAGGTCGCGGCTGCCGAGCTTGGCGTGTCGCAACGAACCATAGAAGCGCACCGGGCCAGAATTTTTCGCAAAATGAATGTACGCAACGCCACAGAGCTTGCGCGGCAGGTATTTTCCCGCCTGAACCCACATATTTCCGACAAGCATCAGATGTGAGCGGTGAAGTGGGGCGGGCGATGTGTGGTAGCGGATTCGTAGCGGCTCGCGTTGGCAATTATCGCGCCGGGCAGAAAAACGACGTGTCGTTCTGTAACGCGCTGGTGGATTCGGTATCTGCCTGTATGTTGAGCGTATAGCGCTGCGTGACTGCCTTGGCTCCCAGCGCTTGCACACCCAGTACGGCGGGGGTCTGCATGCGCAACGTAGCCACGCTGACCTTACCGCCGCCGGCGGGCAACAGATGAATCAATGGCTGTGCGCCGGGTTCCGGTCGCCAGCAGCCGGCGTCTGTCCGCGTCGGGCCCGCCGGGGCCAGCGGCTGCGATAGCCGGCGCCAGCGTCCGTCGGGCAGCAGGGTAAGGGTGACACGCTGCACCGTACACTGGCTCGTTTCGCAGGGAATGGAACCAAGATAGGTTCGGCCTTCCGGAATCAGGCCCTGGGTCGTAGACTGTTGCTGCCGTTGGGCAAGCAGTTCGGCTTGGGTGGGCTCAGAGGTACCAAAGGGAATCTGAATTTGCCCGCCGCCATTATAGGCAGGCATCGGCCTTGCCTCACGCTCGCGTGCTGCTGTATCGCTGGCGCCTGCCTGTGACGCAGCAAGTGGTTGGGACGGGCTGCTGCAGCCGGCCAGCATGACCAGAAGGGAAGCCGACAGCAGTGCCGGCGCGAAACGGAATGGAACAGAAGGCATGACAGTTTTTTTCCTATTAAACAGGACCGAAGCCGCGGGTCGCGGTAAAGCCAAGGCGACGCCGCAGGCATGGAGGGGTACTGAAACTGAATTAGCGGCATATTACCACGGCAGTATCCCTGTCTGCTCAGGCAATCGGCCCGGATCGAACCATCGGATTTCCGATGGGGACGATCGCCACATGCACTTTGCGATGCTGCGGGCACATAGGGCCGCCGGGCACATGCGCTATGAGGCCCGCGCCCCGCACCGGACCGCTGCCGGGCATTATCATGGCGGCCGCTTCAGCGAGCCGGCCTGCCGCTCCTACGCCGTGCCCCGATAACTTTTGCCAGGCGCCAGCCATATGGGTCCATTTATGCTTAGCGTCCTGGCGGCCCTCAGTCTGTGGCCTGCGTATGCGCTGTTGGGCGCCATTTTGCGCCGGCGGTACGGGCGCGTTGCCGTGGCAGACTGTATTGTGACAGACGACAGGGCGTTTACATGCATGCGCCTGCTTGTCACTGGCATCGCCGCGCCGGTCTTTCTGCACCTGCTCGTTCATGGCCGGACGCCGCACTGGCTGGCTTTTTTCTATCTGCTGGCGTTGCTGAGCCTGAGCGATATGCACATGCGCTTGCTGCCCGACTACCTTCTGATGCTGTTGCTGGCTATTGGCCTGGTTGCGCTTGTCGGCGGCCTGCCGCAGATGCCGGCGCTGCATGTGGCGCTGCCGGCGTTTGTCGCGACGGCGATTGCTGTTATGCTTTGTATGGCTGCTCAAGCCGACACCGACAGACCGGCACTGGCCGCAGGCGACTTGAAGCTGATTGCCGTGCTGACGCTCTGGTTTCCTTACAATCAATTACCCATGGTGTTATTTGTAGCCAGTTTCGCAGGACTGGTGTACATTCTGGTAATACGATGTACCACCGGCGTGCGCTTGCAGACAATAGCTTTTGGCCCCTGCCTGGCTTTAGGTGCGCTTGCCGTGCATGTATCCTGCGACTGCCTGCAGGCTGAAAACGGTGGCGCATATTGCATAACAAGGCCAGGTGCTGCGCGCCCGGCCTTGTTTTTCACGGGAGTTGGCGTTGTACAAGATAGGTCTGACAGGGGGAATCGGTTCGGGTAAATCCACGGTGGCGCAATTGCTCGTCGCCTGGGGCGCCTGCGTGATTGATGCCGATGCGCTGGCGCGATCGCTGACCCAGCCGGGCGGGCAGGCAATGCCTGCCATTGCCCAGGCATTCGGGAGCAGGGCGGTGCAGGCAGACGGCGCCATGGATCGCGGCTATATGCGCCAGCAGGTGTTCCAGGATGCAGGCAAGCGCCGGCAGCTTGAACAGATATTGCATCCGCTTATCGGTCGTGCCATGCAGGCGGCTGCGACGACGGCCACCGGTCTTTATCTGGTCTATGACATTCCGCTGCTGGTTGAGTCTCTGGCCAGATATCGCCCGATAATGGACCGGATCTGTGTGGTAGACTGTGAAGAAACAGAACAGATCGCGCGCGTGCAGGCACGCAGCGGTCTTTCGGTACAGGCCGTCACGGAAATCATGAGCACCCAGGCTTCACGCCAGCAACGGCTGGCTGCTGCCGATGATGTGATTTTCAACGGCATCGGTATTACACTTGTCATGCTCCAGGAGCGGGTGCGGCAGGTGCACGAGAACTGGCTGCAGTTGATCAGGCAACAGAAGGCACAATAGCAGGCGTGCATGCAAGGGCGTTGGTTGCCGCAGCATGACTGCGCCGGCTACGCTGCCACCGCCTGATGCATCGCGCCAATGAGCAGGCGTGCAGCACCTGCTTAATGTGATATCAAAAAACAAAAGGGTCAGTCAATTGGTTTTATACGAATATCCCATCAATGAGCGTATCCGGTCCCTGATGCGGCTTGAATATCTGTTCAAGCGACTATTTGCATTTATCAGCGGCACCAGTCCCATGCATCAGCATGTCGCTTTGTCGCTGCTGTTTGAAATTATGGACACATGTGATCGTGCGGAAGTGCGCTCCGGGATTCTGCAGGATATTGACCGGCAGAAAGCCAACCTTGAAAACTACCGCCACCACCCGAACATTGATCTGGGCGCACTCGATTCGGCCATTGCCGATTTGAATCGCGTGTCGGCCGCCCTCATGGGCAAAGGCCGCATTGGTCAGGCGGCGCGTGAAAACGAATGGCTTATGAGCCTGAAGAACCGGTTTGCGGTGCCCGGAGGGACCTCGCAGATCGATATTCCGTCCTATCATGCCTGGCAACTGTCGGCTGAAGACAATCGTCAGCGCGCGATCACCCAGTGGGTCGAACCTTTTATGCCGCTTTTCGATGGCGTCAGCGTCGTTCTGAAGATGCTGCGCGAATCGGGCAGCCCGATTGATGCCGGCACGCAGGAGGGCGGCGTTTTCCAGGAAATGCTCGGCGGCAAAATTTATCAGATGGTGCGCGTCTGGGTGTCGGGCGAGCGTCTGATCTATCCGGAAATCAGCGCGAACAAATACGTAGTGTGGGTGCGGTTTTCCGAATTGGATCATCAATACAAAACGCAACTGATCACGACGCCGACAGCGTTCAAAATGTCATTCTGCAATGTGTGAGCGCAGCTGTCGCTGCGCGCGCGGGCATGGTTTGCGGCCTCTTCCTGTTACAACTGGTCTGTTGCGATTTATTACAGGTGCTGGCAAAAGGGATGCCCTGCAGAGTTAAATAGGTAAAAATAGGGGCTTCATGTATAAGAAGCGTTGTCACATCCATGTCGGCTCCCACAAGCACCAATAGAAAATTCCGTAAACTGCTGCTCCTGATCATCGTGCTCTTGATTGTCGGCGGGGGCTATTACTATTGGCAACGCAGCGCTGGCCAGCCAGACGACAAAGCGGCCGCCGCAAAGCAGGCGGCAACAACGACGCCGGCACAGGGCGCACGCGGCGGACCGAGAGGCGGACGTAATGGCCCGGCTGCCGTAGCCACGCCGGTGAGCGTTGTCCCTGCCATGAAAAAATCCCTGACCGTCAGTGTCAGCGGCCTGGGTACGGTGACGGCGTTCAATACAGTGACCGTTCGCAGCAGGGTTGATGGCCCGATCCAGAAAATTCTTTTTACCGAAGGGCAGAAAGTCAAGGAAGGCGACTTGCTGGTGCAGATTGATCCGCGCTCGTTCGAGGTGGCGCTGCAGCAAGCGCTGGGCACGCAGGCGCAGAATGCCGCGCTGCTGGCGAACGCCAAACGCGATTTGCAACGTTATCAGACCCTGTTCAAGCAGGATTCGATTGCCCGCCAGCAAGTCGATACGCAACAGTCTCTGGTGCGCCAGTACGAGGGGCAGGCGCAGAACAATAAGGCCGCGGTGGATGATGCCCGTTTGTCGCTGACCTACACAAAAGTGCGCGCGCCCATTAGCGGTCGCCTGGGTCTGCGCACGGTCGATGTGGGCAATCTGGTGTCTGCCGGCGCCACCGACGGGATCGTCACGATTACCCAGGTCCAGCCCATTGCGGTGGTGTTTTCCATGCCGGAGTCCTGGCTGCCTGACGTGGCGGGGCCGCTATACAAAGGTGAAAAACTCAAGGTCATTTTACGTGATCGCGACAACAAGGTGCAATTGGCCGAAGGCGAACTTGCCTCCATGGACAACGCCGTGGATACGGCAACCGGTACGGTCAGGCTCAAAGCCACCTTTGCCAACGAAGACGAAACGCTGTTTCCAAACCAGTTCGTCAACACCGAACTGAAAGTGCGCGAGGTACCCGACGCGTTGGTGGTCATGTCCGACGCCATTCAGAACAGCTCACGCGGCCCTTATGTCTATGTGGTGAAAAAAGACAATACCGTCGAGACCCGCCAGATTGAGCTGGGCGTGATCGATAGCGGCTATACCCAGATCATCAAGGGGCTGGCCGAAGGCGAGCAGGTGGTTTCCGAAGGCGTAGACCGCCTGCGCAACGGGGCCAAAGTCGAGATCGTCAAGTGAATATCTCGCGCACGTTCATTCTGAAGCCGGTGGCGACGACACTGGCCATGCTTGCCATTTTCCTGAGCGGGCTGGTTGCCTATCGTCTGCTGCCGGTATCGGCCTTGCCTGAGGTTGATTATCCGACCATTCAGGTCGTATCGCTGTATCCGGGGGCGGGCCCCGACACCATGGCTTCGCTGGTGACCTCGCCGCTGGAGCGCCAGTTCGGCCAGATGCCCGGCTTGCTGCAGATGACATCGTCCAGCTCGGGCGGGGCCTCGGTGGTCACATTGCAGTTTGGCCTGGATGTGCAAATGAGCGTGGCCGAGCAGGAGGTGCAGGCGGCGATCAATGCCGCATCGAACCTGTTGCCTTCAGATATGCCCATGCCGCCGGTATACAACAAGGTCAACCCGGCAGACCGGCCCGTCGTCACGCTGGCCATCTCTTCCGAGAACGTGCCTTTGCACGAGGCGCGCGATCTGGTCGAGACTCGCATGGCCCAGAAACTGTCGCAGATATCGGGCGTTGGCCTGGTCAGTATTGCGGGCGGGCAACGACCTGCGTTGCGCATCCAGGTGAACCCCACAGCGCTGGCCGCCAACGGGCTGGCGTTAAGTGACGTGCGTACCGCCATTACCGCGGCCAATGTCAACCAGCCCACCGGCAACATTGACGGACCGCGCCGGGGCACGACCATTTATGCCAATAGTCAGGTCAAAACCGCAGCCGAATACAACAATCTGATCCTTGCCTACAATAACGGTGCGCCTTTGCGCCTGAAGGATGTCGCCAACACCATCGAAGCCGCCGAGGATGTGCGGCAGGCGGCATGGATCAACGACAAACCGGCGATCCTGCTCAATATCCAGCGCCAGCCGGGCGCCAATGTGATCGATGTGGTCGACAATGTGAAAAAGTTGCTGCCGCAGTTGCGACAGGCCCTGCCGGCCTCGTTGCAGGTGGACATGGTGGCAGATCGCACCGAAACGATACGTGAATCGATCAGTCATGTGCAAAATGAAATGCTGATGGCGATCCTGCTGGTGATCGTGGTGACCTATGCCTTTTTGCGCAGTTTCAGCGCCACCGTGATTCCTTCGATCGTGGTGCCGCTGTCCATTGTCGGCACGTTCGGCGTGATGTACCTGCTGGGCTTCAGCCTGAACAACCTGACGCTGATGGCGCTGACCATTGCCACCGGTTTTGTGGTCGATGACGCGATTGTCATGATCGAGAACATTGCCCGCCATATCGAGCAGGGTGAAACGCCCATGCAGGCGGCGCTCAAGGGGGCTGCCGAAATCGGCTTTACCCTGATATCGCTGACCGTCTCGCTCATTGCCGTGCTGATTCCGCTGCTTTTCATGGGCGACGTGATCGGCAGGCTGTTCAGTGAGTTCGCCATTACGCTGGCCACGGCCATTATTATTTCACTTGTAATTTCGCTGACGCTCACGCCGATGATGTGCGCGCGCATGCTCAAGCCGGAGTCGGCATACGAGGGTAATCGCTTGCACCGCAAAATGGGCGATGCCATCGATCGCGTCATTCATGGCTATGATCGCATGCTGACCGTTGTGCTGCGCCACCAGAGCCTGACGCTGCTGGTGGCGCTGGCCACGTTTGTGCTAACGGTTCTGCTGTATATCTGGATACCCAAAGGGTTCTTTCCGCAGCAGGATACCGGCATGATCCAGGTCATCACCGAGGCGCCGCAATCGTCCTCCTTCAAGATGATGTCTGAACGCCAGGTGCAGATCGCCCGCGCAATCAAGGCTGATCCGGCGGTCGCCTCGGTGTCGTCGTTCATCGGTGTCGATGGTTCAAATGCCACGCTCAATACCGGACGGATGCAGGTTGAGCTCAAGCCCACGGCGGAGCGCGACAATATCACGGATGTCATGGCGCGCCTGGAAAACCGGGCAGCGCAGGTGCAGGGGATGAAAGTGTTTCTGCAGGCTTCACAGGATCTGACCATTGACGCCAGGGTATCGCGCACGCAATATCAGCTGAGTCTGTCCAGCCTGGATGCGGAACAGTTGCGTGAATGGGTCCCGATCTTTGTTGAGCATCTGGCCGCCGACAAGACCCTGGCTGGCGTCACGGACAATTTCCAGTTCAATGGCTTGCAGACCCTGGTCAAAGTCGACCGTGACGCTGCGGCACGCCATGGCATTACCATGACGCAGATTGACGATGCCCTGTATAACGCCTTCGGCCAGCGGCTGGTGTCCACCATCTTTACCCAGTCTGCGCAGTATCGGGTGGTGATGGAAGTGGCCGAGCATTTTCGCGATAATCCGGCAGACCTTGAACACGTGTATATCAAGACCGCTGACGGCGCGCCGATTGCGCTGACGCAACTGGCGCAGATTGTGCCCGGCCAGGAGTTGCTGGAAATCATGCGGGTCGATCAATTCCCTTCCGCCCTGGTATCGTTCAATCTGGCCCCGGGGGCTTCGCTGTCTGACGCGGTGCAGCGCGTCAACCAGATCAAGGCCGATATCGCTTTGCCGGCAACCGTGGAAATGCGGTTCCAGGGCGCAGCGCAGGCGTTCGAATCTTCACTGTCGAGCACACTATGGCTGTTGCTGGCAGCCATATTTACCATGTATATTGTGCTGGGCGTACTGTATGAAAGTTATATTCATCCCGTGACGATTCTGTCAACGCTGCCCTCGGCCGCAGTGGGGGCGCTGCTGGCGCTCATGCTCTCGGGCAATGAGCTGGACATGATCGGTATTATCGGGATCATCCTGTTGATCGGTATCGTCAAGAAAAACGCCATCATGATGATCGACTTTGCGCTGGATGCCGAACGTCACCAGGGCCTGCCGCCGGTCAAGGCAATTCATCAGGCCGCGCTGCTGCGCTTTCGGCCGATCCTCATGACCACGCTGGCGGCGCTGTTCGGTGCGATCCCGCTCATGCTCTCTACCGGCACCGGCGCCGAATTACGGCAGCCGCTGGGACTGACGATGGTGGGCGGCCTGATTTGCAGCCAGTTGCTGACTCTGTTTACCACCCCGGTCATTTACCTGATGTTTGACAGGCTGGTCAAAAAACCCAAGCCATCTGATGTGGCAGCGCAGGCGGAAATATGAGTTTGTCCCGACCGTTCATTCTCAGGCCGGTCGCAACCTCGCTCCTGGCGCTGGCGGTGGCGGTCATGGGCATGGTCGCCTTTTTCCTGCTGCCGGTCTCACCTTTGCCCACACTGGACTCGCCGGTGATTGTGGTGCGCGCGTCGTTGTCTGGCGCCAGTCCGGAAACCATGGCCTCAAGCGTGGCCACGCCGCTGGAACGCTCACTGGGCAATATTGCCGGCATAGACCTGATGCAGTCCAGCAGTTCGGAGGGGTCCACCTCCATCTTCATGATATTTGACCTGGACAAGGACGTGCATACGGCTGCCCGCGAAGTCCAGGCGGCCATCAACGCAGCACGGCCGCTGCTGCCCAGCAGCATGAAGCAGCCGCCCACCTACCGGAATGTCAATCCGTCCTCAACCCCGGTCATGGTGCTGGCGCTGACCTCCGATCTGCTTGGCCAGGGCGAGTTATATGACCTGGCTTCCACGATCCTGGCGCAGAAGCTGGCGCAGGTGCGCGGGGTGGGCGAGGTGACGGTGGGAGGCAGTTCCCTGCCGGCCGTGCGCGTGGATTTGAACCCCAATATGCTCAACAATATGGGCATTTCGCTGGATACGGTGCGCAACGCGCTGGCAGCCACCAATTCGGTCCGGCCCAAGGGGTTTCTGGACAATAACGAGTATCAGTGGCAACTGGCGACCAATGGGCAATTGCGCTACGCCAAAGATTTCGAGAACCTGATTGTTGCCTGGCAAAACGGCACGGCCGTGCGCCTGCGCGATGTTGCACACGTCTATGACTCGACCGAAAGCCTGTACAACAAGGGTTTTTACAATACCAAACAGGCCGTGGTGCTGCTGGTGCGGCGACAGGCCGATGCCAATATCATCCAGACAGTGGATGCCGTCAAAGAGATATTGCCTGATCTGACCCAGTTGCTGCCGCCGCAAGTCAATCTGGATGTGGCGCAGGATCGTACGCCCAGTATTCGGGCGACATTGCATGAGGCCGAGCTGACGCTGGTTATCGCGGTGCTGCTGGTCATCGTGGTGGTCATGCTGTTCCTGCAACGGCTGCGCGCCACGCTGATACCGGCCATCTCGGTGCCTGTTTCGCTGATGGGCACGTTTATCTTCATGTACTTCCTGGGCTATTCGCTCAATACGATCTCGCTGATGGCGCTGATCGTTGCCACCGGTTTTGTGGTTGACGACTCGATTGTCGTCCTGGAAAACGTCATGCGCTATATCGAACGCGGCATGCATCCCATGCGCGCGGCGCTGGTGGGTGCGCGCGAAGTAGGCTTCACTGTGGTCAGCATGAGCGTGTCCCTGGTGGCGGTGTTTATTCCGCTGCTGTTCATGGGAGGACTGATCGGCAGATTGTTTCTTGAATTTGCGATGACATTGACGGTCGCCATTGCCATGTCGTTGCTTGTGTCGCTTACGCTTACCCCGATGATGTGCGCCCAACTGCTCAGGCATGAGCCGAATCTGAAAAAGGGGCGCGCGCAGCGGATCTGGGATGCGTTTTTTGATCGGCTGGTCAGTGGGTACGGACGCATGCTGCGTTTTGCCATCCGCTTTCGCTTCCTGACATTGCTTACGTTGCTGGCCACCGTGGTCCTGAATGTGTATTTGTATATTGCCGTTCCCAAGGGATTCTTTCCTGAACAGGATACCGGCATGATTCAGGGTTTCTTTCGCGCGGATCAGGGCACATCGTTCGCCGCCACGGTGCCCAAGCTGGAGGCGTTTCGCAAGGCGATTGTGCAAAACCCCAATGTGGACACGGTCTCGGGCTATTCGGGCGGCCGTGGCGGCAGCAATAGCAGTTTCTTTTTGATCCAGCTCAAGCCGTTCGCCGAGCGTTCGCAGTCGGCAACGGAAATTATCAACGATATGCGCAAGTCGCTGCCGACGATTCCCGGCGCGCGCCTGTCGCTGGTGCCGCAGCAGGATATTCGCGCCGGCAGGGGCGGAGATTCCGCCGGTTCGTATCAGTATGATCTGTTGTCCGGCGATCTGGACACGCTGCGCAAATGGGTGCCGCAAGTACGGCAGGCGATGGCAGCGCTTCCCGAACTGGTGGATGTGCAGTCCGAAGCCGAGGAAAAAGGGCGGCGTATCGAGCTGGTGATCAACCGGGAAAATGCCACGCGCCTGAATGTGGAAATGGCGACGATTGCCGGTGTTCTGAATAATCTGTTCAGTCAGCGGCAGGTGTCCACTATTTACAGTGCGCTGAATCAGTATCAGGTGGTGATGGGTATTGACGTCAAATACGCCCAGGATCCCGAAGTGCTCAAGACGGTGCAGATTATCGCTTCGGATGGCAAGTTGGTGCCGCTATCGGCCTTTGCCTCATTTCAGATCGGCACCTCGCCGCTGTCGGTCTCGCATCAGGGGCTGATGGCGTCCGATTCGGTTTCCTTTTCCCTGGCCGAAGGCGTATCGCTGGAGCAGGCCAGCGATGCGATTGAACGCGCCGTGGCGCGCATTGGCCTGCCAGCCAACGAAATCCAGGCCGGTTTTGGCGGTAATGCGCAGCTGTTCCAGCAGTCTTCGTCTCAGCAGCCGCTGCTGATCCTGGGCGCGCTGGTGGTGATGTATTTGATTCTGGGCATGCTGTATGAAAGCTATATGCACCCGCTGACGATTTTGTCGACGCTGCCGTCTGCCGGGGTGGGCGCGCTGCTGGCGTTACTGATGGTCGATATGGAATTTACCGTCATCGCCCTGATCGGCGTTTTCCTGCTGATCGGCATTGTCAAGAAAAATGCCATTATCATGGTGGATTTTGCGCTGGCGCTGGAGCGGGAAAAAGAGGTGCCGCCCGAAGAGGCCATCTATGAGGCCTGCATTGTGCGCTTCCGGCCCATTATGATGACGACCATGGCTGCCATGTTCGGCGCGCTGCCGTTGATTCTGGCCACTGGCGCCGGCGTGGAAATGCGCCAGCCGCTGGGGATCGCGATTGTCGGCGGCCTGATCCTGAGCCAGATCCTGACCTTGTTTACCACGCCGGTCGTGTATATTTATCTTGATAGGCTGCGCCACAGATTCGGGCGGCGCCGCAAAAACAAAAACACATCGGTCGGCGGGCGCCAAGTGACCCCCGACTCAGGCCAATAATTTGTCGTGATGCTCTCTTTATGAAAAATACCAGAAACACCGTGCCGCTTCGATTCAGACCGCTGCGCCTTGCCGCTGCGACCGCTGCCTTGCTGCTGCTGGCCGCATGCGCGGTGGGTCCCGATTACGTTGTTCCGCAGCAGGACACCGGGGTCAGTTTCAAATCTGCCCAGGGGTGGGTGCAGGCCCGGCCAGGCGCGCCTCTGGCCAGCGATAGCTGGTGGCAGCGCTATCAGGACCCCTTGCTGAACGAGCTGATCGCGCGCCTGAACGTATCCAACCAGACGCTGGCCCAGGCGGTGGCGCGCTATGATCAGGCAGTGGCGACAACCGCGCAGTCACGCTCTTCGTTTTTTCCAACCACAGGTTTCAGCCTGTCAGGTGACCGCGCCAAATCGGCCGCCGGCATTGGCAATTCGGTGAACGGGTCGCTATCGCTGCAATGGGAAGCCGATTTGTGGGGCAAACTGCGCCGGCAGTACGAGCGCAGCAGAAGCGATGAACAGGCCAGCAGAGCGGATGTGGCTGCTGCCCGCCTGAGCATGCAATCGACCCTGGCGCAACAGTATTTTTCCCTGCGCATGCTGGATGAGCGCAAGCGCCTGCTGCAAGCCAATGTACGCGCCTATGAGCGCTCGGTACAGATCAACCAGAATCGCTATGATCAGGGGGTGGCTGCCCGCGCCGACGTGGTCAGCGCCCAGGCGCAGCTGGAGAGCGCGCGGGCGTCTGCGATTGCCATTGAAGCGGACCGCAATACGCTGGAGCATGCGATTGCCGTGCTTATCGGCCAGCCGCCAGCGACGTTTGCCATCCAGGACAAGCCTTACGATGTGAATTTCCCGGCAATTCCGGTGGACATGCCGTCCACGCTTCTGTTGCGGCGCCCCGATATTGTGGCCGCAGAGAGACGGGTCGCTGCGGCCAACGCGCAGATTGGCGTGGCCCAGTCAGCCTGGTTTCCTGACCTGACGCTGGGCGGTTCGGTAGGCAACACCACGGCCACATTGGCGCAGTGGCTGGCATCGCCTTTGCAGTTCTGGTCGCTCGGCCCGGCGCTGGCCATGACCGTGCTCGATGGCGGCGCGCGCGCGGGGGCGGTGGATGCGTCCAAAGCATCCTATCGCGCTGAAGTGGCGGCCTATCGTCAAGCCGTGCTGACCGGCCTGCAGGAAGTGGAAGACGCCATCAGTACGCTGCGGGTGCTGGAACGCCAGCAGGCGGCGCAAATGCGCGCACTGACCGCTGCCCGCCAGTCGCTGGCCATCACCCAGAACCAGTATCTGGCCGGGTTGGTCGACTATTTAAGCGTGGCCCAGGTGCAGTCAACCGCTTATTCTGCTGAACAGACAGCCCTGCAACTGGAAAGCCAGCGCCTGCAGGCCAGCGTGCAATTGATTGCGGCATTGGGCGGCGGCTGGGATAAGCAGGCGCTGCAAGCCCGGTCGGCGCCCTAACGGCCGGCGGCGGCGCAGCAGCCGGACTAATGGCCAGGACTGCTGCGGGTAATCGTAAATGCCCTGATGCCACAAGGGTTCTTCCGGCGTGATCAAAATTGTGTGGTAAAAATAGTTATATTCTTATTGCCGTTTTTATCCCGGTTTTCAAACAGGTTCTGCTGCTATGCCAATTTATAAATGTGAGTCTTCCTCGGTCAATCCCCAGACTTTCCCGCTCGATGAAATCGTTATGGGCCTGCGTGAAGCACGCTTCAAATGGCGCACGGATCAGAACCGCCTCAAGGAAATGGGCGGCCGTCATCTGCCGTCGCCGCATACCATCAACGGGGCGCTGGAGTTGCTGATCGGCGCACTGTTTCCGATGCGTCTGGGCCCGAACGATCTGTTGCAGGAAAACGAAGATTTTTATGTCGGCCACACTATCGGCGTGGCGTTGAACACATTGCTGACCCAGGTGCGGCTTGAAGTGCGTCACCAGCATCGCAACGATGGCGCAGACCCGGCTGAACTGGAAGAAATGGCGGTGGGCATCGTGCGGGAATTTGCACGCAAGCTGCCGGGCGTACGCAGCTTGCTGGATACCGATGTCTATGCGGCCTATTCCGGAGACCCGGCGGCCAAGAGTGTGGACGAAGTGCTGTTGTGCTATCCCGGGGTGCTTGCCATGGTCTACCACCGGCTGGCCCATTGCCTGTATACGCTGGGGGTTCCCCTGGTGGCGCGCATTGCCGCTGAGCTGGCGCATGGCCAGACCGGCATCGATATTCACCCGGGGGCGACAATCGGCGCGGGCTTCTTTATCGATCATGGCACCGGTGTAGTGATCGGGGAAACGGCGATTATCGGCGAACGGGTGCGGTTATATCAGAACGTGACGCTGGGCGCCAAGAGTTTCCCGACAGATAGCAACGGCGATCTGAGCAAGGGCATCGCCCGTCATCCGATTGTTGAAGATGATGTCGTTATTTATGCCGGCGCAACGGTGTTGGGAAGGGTCACCATCGGCAAGGGCGCTGTGGTGGGCGGCAACGTCTGGCTCACGCATGACGTGGCCCCTGGCTGTTTCGTGCGGCAGGCCTCTTCCAGCAACAAGGAAGCGTTGTTTAATGGCAATTGTGATTAAATTGCGCATACGGCTGAATGCTGGCGTGCGGCCTGTATGAAAAAATCATACAGGCTTTATTTTTTCCTGCAACTGTGCGCCAGCCGGGCGACACGGGGCGGGGCAGTGGCCGACTGGCGACAATAAACTGCCGCTTTTACCTATGCGCCAGCCATTCACCGGCTATTAGCCGGCCAGCCCACGGATGGCGGCAATGCCATGTGCGCCATGGTCGCGGGCTGTCGCCAGGGTCGCTGCCGACTGGCCGCCGATCGCGTACACCGGCAGGCCGGCTTCGCCGGCGATGCCGGCAAAATCGGCCCAGCCCAGCGGCGGTTGCTCCGGATGCGACGGCGTATCCAGCACATGCCCCAGTACGACAAAGTCTGCCTCCAGCACTTGCGCATACAGTGCGTCGGCCAGATTATGTGCCGAAACGCCGACCAGGTACTTTTCCTCTGGCAGCGGGCGGGCGTCGGCGAGCAGGGCGTCCTGCGCGCGCAATTGCACCCCGTCGGCCAGCTTCCACCATGCCTTGGGATGTACGCTATTGACCAGCACACGGGCGCCGGCAGCATGGCAGCGGTCAATGGCGCTTTCGAATACGGCTTTCAGGCTGGCCGCCGCCGGGCCATCGGGCCAGGCCGGTTCGCGCAATTGCACCAGTCGTATGCCATGGTCCAGCTGCTGTTGCAGGCGGGTCAGCCATGACTGGCTATTCTCAGGCGTCTGAATGTTCGAAATAGCATAGCGTTCCGGCAGATCCAGCCAGCGCAGGGGGGGCAGGGAGGCTGGCAGCAATTGCCCCAACTTGCCCGCGTCTGCAGGCGTTGTCCAGGCCAGTTGCTGGTCTTCCAGCGATTTTGGCGTGCCTTCCCAGCCGGTCACCCGCCAGAAGGCAAGGTTGACAATGGTTTTCGGATATTCATAGGTGAATGTCACCCACGGCGTGCAGGCATGCACATCTATACCGAGTTCTTCCTTGAGTTCGCGCACCAGCGCCTGTTTCTGGGATTCGCCCTCTTCGATTTTGCCTCCGGGAAACTCCCACCAGTCTTCCCACGGCTTGCCTTTGGGGCGCTGGCCCAGCAGGATCTCTCCGGTTTGTTCATTCAGGATGACGCCTACCACGACTTTGATGTATGGCTTTGTCGCGCTCATTGGGCGGCTCCGCTATCAGCCGGTGCCCCTGATCCCGCGCTCATATGCCTGGCCGCCCAGTCACGCGCAAAATGCCGGGCTACGCGGCCGGACCGCGAGCCGCGCTCCAGGGTCCATTGCAAGGCTTCGGTCCGGCTTGCGGCGATCGATTCAGGCGGACAACCCAGTTCGCGTAGCCAGTGCGCGACGATATCCAGGTAGTCGTCCTGGCGGAACGGATAGAATGACAGCCAGATGCCGAAGCGCTCGGACAGCGAGATCTTTTCCTCAACCGTTTCACCTGGGTGGATTTCCCCGTCGGACTGATGCTTGGCAGACAGGTTTTCGTTCATGTATTCAGGCATCAGGTGGCGCCGGTTGGACGTGGCATAAATGAGCACATTATCGCCCGCCGAGGCAATGGAGCCGTCCAGCACCGATTTGAGGGCCTTGTAGCCGGCTTCCCCTTCTTCAAACGAGAGATCGTCGCAGAAAATGATGAATCTTTCCGGGCGGCCCGCAACGATATCGACCAGATCCGTCAGGTCGGCCAGATCGGATTTATCCATCTCCACCAGCCGCAGGCCCTGCGGCGCGTATTCGGCCAGCATGGCCTTGACCAGCGAACTTTTCCCGGTGCCGCGGGCGCCGGTCATCAGCACATTGTTGGCCGGCTTCTGTTGCAGAAAGTGGCGCGTATTGCGATCGATCGTGTCTCGCTGGCGTTCGATATGCAGCAGGTCATCCTTATGAATGGTGGAAATATGCTTGACCGCCTCCAGCCAGCCGGTTGATCCCTTGCGGCGCCAGCGAAAGGCATGGGCGCTCCAGTCTATTGGCGGCGGCGCTGGCGGGAGCCAGGCGGCCAGCTGGCGCAGGACCTGATCGGCGCGTTCGATCAGGACGGAAAGGTCGGGACGGGAATCGGGGCTGCTCACTTGCGTGTCCTATGTGGTCAATAGCGGTCAAAATGCATACATTATCATCAAAAAAAGACCTTTGTCTGTTTCTTGTGGCGGGCTGGAATATAATCACAGCTTGCCGTGAGTTAATTCCCTTTTCTGCTTCAGGATTTGCCTTGAACCTCCCAGAGATTATCCGTCCCATCAACGATGATATGCGCGCCGTGGATGGCGTAATCCGCAAGAAACTCGACTCTGACGTTGTTCTTATCCGCACCATTGGTGACTACATCATCGGGGCTGGCGGCAAGCGCATGCGCCCCGCACTGGTGCTCATGGCGGCCCGCGCCTTTGGCTATCAGGGGCAGGCGCATCACACCCTGGCGGCGGTGGTTGAGTTCATCCACACGTCTACGCTGCTGCATGACGACGTCGTAGACGAGTCCGATATGCGTCGCGGCCGCGATACCGCTAACGCGGTATTCGGCAATGCTGCCAGCGTGCTGGTGGGCGACTATCTGTATTCCCGGTCATTCGAAATGATGGTCGAACTCGATTCAATGCGGATCATGCAGGTGCTGTCCGCAGCGACCACCGTGATCGCCGAAGGTGAAGTACTGCAATTGCTCAATGTGCATGATCCGGACGTGTCGGTCGAACGCTACCTGCAGGTCATCCGCTACAAAACGGCCAAGCTGTTTGAGGCCGCGATGCAGACCGGCGCCTTGCTGGCCGGGGCGACACCGGCGCAGGAAAGCGCGGCCGCCGACTACGGTCGCTATGTGGGCACGGCGTTCCAATTGATTGACGATGTTCTTGATTACACGGGCGATGTGGAATCTCTCGGTAAGAACGTAGGCGATGATCTGCGTGAAGGCAAGCCGACATTGCCGCTTATTCGCGTGATGCAGGTGGGTAAACCGGAGCAGCGCTCACTGATCCATAAGGCGATTGAAACCGGCGAGGCCGACTTTGCCGAAGTGGCCCGCGCCATCAACGACACCGATGCCCTGGAATACACCCGCAAGGTCGCGCGCGAAGAGGCCGAACGCGCGCGCGCTGCGTTGCAGGCGTTCCCCGATTCCGCATTCAGGGAGTCGCTGCTGGCGTTTTGCAACTTCGCCACCGAACGCGACCGCTGAACCATGCCGATGCCATCGCGCATCGGCAGCAACATTCCGCTTTTTGATATTGATCCTGCCGCTCAGGGTTTACCTGAGTCGCGAATCGGCCTGCGCGCGCCCGATAAAAAATTGGGTTATAGTTGTCTGGTAAAAACCGTGTTCAAGGCTTGCCCTGGCGGCATACGGCCTGAATTTAAAAAACAACTTTCTAGAGGTTCAAGATGATCAAGAGCAAACTGAAAGCAGCCTTACTGGGATTTGCCATCACGTTGGCCGTGCCCGCAGCTACCGTTGCGCAAGCACAGGACAAAGAGCTTGTGGTTGCCACCGATACCGCTTTTGTGCCCTTCGAATTCAAGCAGGACGGCAAATATGTGGGTTTCGACATTGAATTATGGGATGCGCTGGCCAAGGATATGGGCGTCAAATACCGCCTGCAGCCCATGGATTTCAACGGTATCATTCCCGGTCTGCAAACCAAGAATATCGATGTTGCGCTGGCTGGCATCACCATCAAGGACGAGCGCAAAAAGGTGATTGATTTCTCTGATCCTTATTACGAAAGTGGTATTGCTATCCTGACGTCGGTCAAGAACAAGGACACGATCAAGACCGCCAAGGATCTGGCCGGCAAGGAAGTGGCGGCAAAAACCGGGACCGCGACGGTCGATTTCCTGAAAAAGGAAGTGCCGGACGCCAAGGTTAAATTGTTCCCCAATATCGATAATGCCTTTCTTGACCTGGCCACCGGCCGTGTCGATGCGGTGGTGCACGATACGCCCAATGTACAGTATTACGCCAATACAGGCGGCAAGGGCAAGGTCGTGGTGACCGGCTCGGTACAAAGCGGCGACTTCTACGGCATTGCCTTTTCCAAGGGCAGCGACCTGGTCGAGAAAGTCAACGCGTCGCTCAAAAAACTGAAAGAGAATGGCGAATACGACAAAATCTATACCAAGTGGTTTGGCCAGGCAGTGAAGTAATTGTCTGCGCTCCCCATGTATGACGACCATACATTGCGGGTGCTGCGTCGCCGGAAATAGCGATCCGGTGATTGTCTCCATGCGGATACAGTCACCGGATTTTGCTTTCTGCCGGCACACTATTCAAACAGGATCGACACATGGATTTTGACTTTTCCGTTGTTCAAGACGCATTGCCCAGCCTGATGGCTGGCACCTGGGTCACTATCAAAATCACATTCTGGGGGCTCTTTGGCGGTGTGCTGCTTGGCGCCATCACAGGTGTGATCAGGGCCTACATTCCCTCTTTGTTTTCCGCCGAAACCATTCGCCGCCATCCGGTTGCCGGTATCCTTGGTCCGCTGCTCAGTATGGTGGCCCAGCTTTATGTGCTGGTGGTGCGGGGCACGCCGATCGTCGTGCAGGTGATGTTTATCTATTTTGCCCTGCCCCTGCTCATGGATGTGCGGGTCGACGGCATGTCGGCAGCCATTGCCACCCTGATCATCAATTCCGGGGCATATATTGCAGAAATCGTGCGTGGCGCGCTGCAGTCGGTTCCCAAGGGGCTGTTCGAGGCCGGACAATCCATGGGCTTGTCCTTTCACCGGATCCTGCTCAAGATCATCTGGCCGGTTGCATTTCGTCGCATGATCCCCGCGCTGGGCAACCAGTGCATCATCAGCCTGAAGGATTCGTCGCTTTTTATCGTGATCGGCGTCGCCGAGCTGACCCGCCAGGGGCAGGAAATCATGGCCGCCAACTTTCGCGCGGTGGAAATCTGGGGCGCAGTCGCCGTCATTTATCTGATTTTGAACGGACTGATCGCTTTGGCCCTGAAAATCATGGAACACAGGATGCGTAACGTATGAGTATGGTTACCTTTGAACATG
>DATGQC010000023.1:0-7955 GCA_035304425.1 Advenella sp. | reverse complement strand
TGCCTTCAAACGCACGCGCATCCATGCCGATTGTGTTTTCCCTGTCGTACAGGCCTAGCGTGGACCAATGGGCGCGCGGTTGCAGTCCCCAGCCGATATGGGAAATGGCATAACCTTCCGGGTCGTTGAATGATTTCATGTACTCGTCCAGCAACTGGGCATCAATGCCGCCTTCGATACGGGTGGCATATCCATTTTCCACCGTCAGGGTAATGGGTTCGGCAACATACTTTTTCTGCGGCAATAGAATATCGCCCTTGTCAATCACGATACGTCCTGTCGCCCCGCCTTCATTCGGCCAGGTCAGCGTAAAGCCGCTGGGCCAGTGGTCCCAGCGCCCGGGCTCGTCAACATAACCGTACTCGCTGATGGCTGGAAATTCCCCCAGGGGGCAACGCAAATCCGTGCCGGCCTCTGATGTGATATGCATTTGTTTTGACTTGGCAATGAGCGCGGAGGCCGCCTTGACGCGCTTGCGGTCTGCTTCGATAGGCACGGTCCGAACCAGAATTTCCGGCGGTTCCACTGCCAGCAGAATTTTGGTGCCGCTTTCAAGAATGTCATGTTGTTCCGGTGAAAACAGCAAGGTCATCAGGTCCAGCACAAGATCGCTGGCCTTGAGCGCGGCAATGGCCGCCTTGTTGCCGGTCAGCGGCGTCGTGCCCAGATACGCCAGGGCGTCCCGGCTTAATGCCTTTTCAGCATTGACCGGCGGCAGATCCAGCCGATTGACGATGGCGCCTTTGGATTGCGCTGCAATGGTTGCGCAGGAGAGCGTTTGCGGATGCGTTGACCTACTGGTCAGGATCGTGACGGTCTGCCCGGCTTCAAGATTGGACAGGGTCAATACCTTCTGCCATGCCTCGATAAGTTGATAATCGCTTACTGCCATAATAGTCCTCATGAAAGTGCTGTGCTGCGGGCAACTGACCACAGCACCGGTGCAACAGCCTTAATCGAGCCGGGCGCCCAGAAAGTCGCCAAACGCGGCATAGAATCCGGCTTCGTTATCCCAGGGAATCATATGTCCCGCGTCGCTGACTCTGGTTACTGCCAGACCGGGGATCAGGGAGGCGATCTCCTGCACATCCTGATCAAGGACCACATCGCCACGCTCGGCCGTCATCAACAAGACAGGCACCTTGATTTGCGCAAAGTTGGCATGGACATCGTCATTCTGAAAATCGTTGAAACTCTGGATGATGGCGCGCTCATCGCACGTGTGCAGCCACTGCGCACGAAGCTGCAGTTGTTCTTGCGTCCAGGTCGGGCAAAAGGCGCGCATCGCTTCGGCATCGCACCCCTTGCGCGCCATGGCCATGGAATCCACATACCAGGGCAATTTGGCGGGATAGGCGCGACGACCCGGCCCGGACACAGGCGGGTCGACCATGACCAGCGCTTCAAGCCCGGCCGGACCGGCACTTGCCGCCCGCGCGCCGATACGCCCGCCCATGGAGTGGCCGACCAGAATATAGCGGTTCAGGCCCAGGGCTTTGGCAAACGCGATCACGTCTGCAGCCTGGGCGTCCAGACCATAATCCAGCGTATCGGACGCCTCGCTCAGACCGCGCCCCCGGACATCCAGTATGTAAGTATCGAACTCACGGGCAAAGCGCTCGCCGACAAAGCCCCAGGTCACCGCCGGACTGGTAATGCCCGGAATAATGATGACCGCCGGACGACTCGCCCTTTCACCTTCGTTGCCGCCATAGCGCAGATAATGCTGCCGGATCCCATTGGCCGATATATTGGCGCCATATAGATAGTGACTCATTCAATCTCCCTTAAATAAAAAATTACTTCCCGGCCACCGCCGGCATTGCGCCCGTGACGCTGGCCAGCTGCAGCGCCTCGCGTATTGCCTGTGGAGTAAACGGCGCCTGGTAAAAGCGCACGCCGCAGGCGTCAAACAAGGCATTGGCCACGGCCGAGGCACATGGCACCGAAGCCGATTCACCAGCACCCATGGGCGGTTCATCCTGTCGCTCCATCAACACAACATCAATCGAAGGAATGGCGGTAAAGTCAATAATTTTGTATGCGCCCCACTCTGCCTGTATCGTGCCGCTGTCATCAAAACTGACCTGCTCATACAGGGCTCGGCTCAGGGCCTGAATCACATTGCCATGCAGTTGGTGCCGAACACCCGCCGGATTGACCATTTGCCCGGTATCCTGTCCCACCACAACATGGTCCACCCGAATCTCGCCGGTGCTTGCATTAACGCGGATATCGGCAATCCACGCCGACCAGGCCGCACCGAAACCGGGGAACCGGGAATGAATATAACGCGCGTAAGAGACACCTCGTCCGTGCAGCCATCCATCGGCATCGGGCGTTCCCCGGCTGCCGGATTGGCCGGGTTGCCAGTGCGCCCGCTCGCCCACGGCCCGCAGCAATTGCCGGGCGCGCTCGTCAGCCGCCAGATTGGTGACCCGAAATGCCAGCGGATCGGCCTGCGCCTCGAACGCCAGCTCGTCAATAAAGCAGTCATGGGCAAAGGAATTGGGCAATGCCGAGACCCCGCGCAGCCAGGAGGCGCGCACAATGGTGGCCATATCATTGCAAACAATTTTCTGGCTCGGATAGCCGTAAGGCGGCACCGCAGTGCGATCGCCCATTTGCAGGCTGCGTGGCAACGCCGGCTCTTTGCCGGTAAGCAGCAATGCCAATAGCGGCCCATCGTTGGACGGGTAATGGGTGCTGAACTCGTAATGCCGCAAATTGCCTTGCGCATCTATCGAGCCTTGCACGTCCATCAATTGCGCAGCACCCTTGGGTTCCCAGCCATGTTCCTGCTCGCGGCTCAATTGCACACGTACCGGCACACCGGCGTGCTGTGACAGAAGGAGCGCGTCGGCACAAACGTCATCCGCACAATTGCGGCCATAGCAGCCGGCCGCCTGCAAACGGATAATCTCTATCTGCGCTTCATCAAGGTCACTGAGCTGGCTAAGATGCACTCTGAGCATATGCGGGTTTTGTGAACCGGACCAGACTCTGACATGCCCGGGCTGGTAATCTGCGACCGCGCATGAGGGCCCGATGGAGGCATGCATCTGGTAAGGCCAGACATAGGTTCGTTTGATATTGACCCTTGCCGCAGGCAGATCGGCATGATCGCTACGGTTGTCCTGCAGAACCCGTTCGCTCATGGGCTGACGTCGAATGGCCGCTTCCAGATCCTGGAGATTTTCCAGCGGTGCAACTGGCTTCCAGGCGATCTTGAGCTCACGCGCTGCGCGGATTGCATGCTCTTCACGACGGGCCACCACACCAACAAAATCTCCCTGCACGACCACTTTGATGTCAGGACAAATATGATTGACGCTGGCGGCATCCACTGAAACCAGACTGTGGCCGATGAAGGCGCCGGTATCCCGCCCGACATAGGGCGGCCGTACGACCCGTGCGTGCCACATGCCAGGCACCCGCACATCATGGACATAGACAAACCGGCCGAGCGCCTTGGCGGGGATATCCACACGAGGTTGGGAGTGACCCACGATTTTCAGATCTTTGGCTGCCTTGGTCTGCACCTCGTCCCGCAGATACTCGCGATATTGCTTTCCCGCCAGCAGCGTCCAGTAATCAGTCACGCGCCCCTGCACAGAAGTTATCCGGCCATCCTGGACACACAAGTCCGCAGCATTGACATTCCACCTGCCGGCAGCCAGATCCACTAGAATATGACGGGCCTGCGCGGCGGCCCGGCGCAATGGCTGGGCGGTGATCTGGATTGACGCGCTGGCAATGGTGGGGCCCTGGTTGGGCGACGCGTCAGTGTGCCCCAGCACCATCTGCACCGCAGCCATTGGCACGTCCAACTCATCGGCCACAATTTGCGCCAGCGCCGTCTGAATACCGGTGCCCAGATCCACGTGACCGCAAAAGGCCCGGACCCACCCCTGCTCGGACACCGCCACGAACACGTCGTCATAATCCTGCAGATACACAGACGCCACGCCAGGCTGCCCCGGCGCAGGCGCAGGCGGCACAACCGGTGCACGCAGCACCAGCAGCGTGCCGGTAGACTGCAATAGCGATTGTTGCTCGGTGCGAGGTGCCATGTACGTCATTAACGGGTATCCGGTTCAGGCGTGTGTTGTAAGACAATTAACTACAGTGTACACGCTATATTAAAATGATCAAACAGCAAAACCACATCTTCATGAAAATGAAAATAAACGGGCAGTTTTCAGTGTAAGCTCTGGTTACGCACAGAAAAAACTAGTGAAAACCCGCAGATTGACGCGTTGACACACTCTAGTCTAAATTCGTTAAACTCTTTGTTTGCTGAAAAAATTAAAGTGTGTAAACTTATTATGAGTTGACATACTTTACGCCCGGAACATGAATCCAATTGCCTCCCGTCCATTCGCCCTGTCGGTCAATAACCAGCGCCACAACGTGACCGTGGAACCCGATACGCCGCTGCTTTACATACTGCGCAACGACCTGGCCTTAAATGGCCCAAAGTTCGGTTGCGGGCTCGGCGAGTGCGGGGCCTGTACGGTATTAGTGGATGGCGTAGCGGCTCGCGCCTGCGTGATACCGGTCAGCGTCGTAGAAAACCGCAAGATCACCACCCTGGAAGGACTCAGCGACAACGGCCAGCCCAATAGGGTCCAGCAGGCATTTATTGATCATCAGGCTGCGCAATGCGGCTACTGCCTCAACGGCATGATCATGACCGTGCAGGCACTATTGAACCGCAATCCCCACCCTTCGGAAGCACAAATTCGTAACGAACTGCGTCACAACCTGTGCCGTTGCGGGACCCATGTGGAAATCATGGCGGCCGCAGTAGCCGCGGCCAGGGGGCGACCATGAGCATGCACCTGACCGCGCCCGCCACTACCGACATAAGCCACACGCCAGACGACAGCGCCGGCTTGGACCTGTCCGTGCCGACGGGCAGCCAACTGCTGCATGGCGTTGTCTTGCGTCCGCCGCATTGGGAATTGGGCATACACACAAACCAGATTGCGCAGTTGCAGTCGCTCGACAGCGATCGGGCTGCCAACGTGCCGGGCGTCGTCCGCTGCGTCACCCGCGGCAGCTTTGTAGGGATTGTCGCAGCACAGCGCGCCCAGGCGCTACAGGCTTGCGCGTTGCTTGACGCAGACTGGCTCACCCCGGTTGCAGCCCATGCCGATTTACCGCAGTCAACCAACAGCACCATAACGCCCGGTACGATCCACTCGGCAACCCAATATGAATGGCACAATCACCTGGCCGCCAACGCACCGGATTGGGCGATCGCATGGCACCAGGACGATCAACTCACCGTATGGGTCAACACCAGCCGCCAGACTGCGCTCAGGCAGGAACTGTGCGCGCTGCTGGGTCTGACGCCCGACGCCGTCCGCATTGTGCAACATGGCCGGCATACCCAGGATGGACTGGAGACGGCCGTCGAGGCCGCGCTGTTGGCCTGGGATTTACACCAACCGGTACGAGTACAGGCCGCCTACGCCCCTGCTGCACTGGCCGTCAAGGTCGAGCAGAACCATCAGGCAGCGAGCCAGCAACAGACAGACAGGGAACAATGGAGCATCAACGCGCTTGACCCGCGTCGTCCGTCCGTTGCCGGCCGCTTGTGTGGACTGGACTCGGCCGTGGCTGCAGGGATGGCATTGCTTACGGAATATGTCAGCGCCCCCGCTCAACAAAACGCCGGCAGCCTGGTGGCTACGGACGCCTACAGCTACACCGCCGCTACGGTGTTTGCACAGGAATCGCACTTTGATGAATATTGCGAAAACCATCAACTGGATCCGGTGCAGGCCCGCCTGGCGCGAATCGACAGCGCGCGCGGACAACAGCTGCTCAGAAGCGTCGCACAACAAAGCGGCTGGGATCAGGCCGCATCCGGTCCGGCAGCCAGGGCGGCCGGACTGGGCCGTGGCATTGCCTATAGCCATATTATTGATAACGACCGCAATCCTCCGCAGGAAGTATGGTCGGTCTGGTCAGTCGAACTGGCCGTGGATGCGCGCAGCGGCGGCCTGGCCGTTAGCAAGCTGACCGTGGGACATGATGCAAGCCATACCGAGAACGCACCGCCCAGCACACCGGAAACGCAACGCCTGCTGAAAGATCGTCTGGGCAGATGGACGCAATCGCTTTTGGGACAACAAACCCGACCGGACGCCAAGAACCCTTCTGAACAGGACCAACAGCGCCGGCCGGCGCTCCCTGAAGTGCAGGTCGTCAATAGCGCGCGTTCGCTGGACCAGCCCCTGGCCTGGGGGCCGGGTGTTGAGCTGCCCGCAGCAGCCGCCATTGCCAATGCGATATACAGCGCAACCGGACTACGTATCCGCGAAACGCCATTTGCCTTGCCCTCCCTGTCGCTGGATCCACCCCCGGCAGAAAAACGCAGCCGACGCTGGCGTAACAGCTGGCTGGGTGGGCTGATGGCGGCCGCGACCGGCGCCTTGGTGGTTGCCGCTCCCTGGCGCACCAGCATCCCTCCCGTTACCCGGGTGGATACATCGATTTTTTCGACGCAGGCGATTGAGCGCGGCCGCCTTGTCGCACTTACCGGGGACTGCATGGTCTGCCACACGGCGCCAGGCGGCCAGACCAATGCCGGTGGTCTGGGGCTCGATACGCCTTTTGGCACCATCTTCACCACCAACATCACACCTGATCCGGAAACCGGCATTGGCGCCTGGTCGTACAAAGCATTCGAACGTGCGATGCGTGAAGGAATCCATCGCGACGGCAGGCATTTGTATCCTGCGTTTCCCTACACCGCCTATGCAAAAATGTCCGACGAGGACTTGCAATCGCTTTACGCCTACCTGATGACCCGCCCTGCGGTCTCGGCGCCGAATCAGGAAACCCGCCTGCCCTTTCCCATGAATCTGCGCCCCCTGGTCGCGGGATGGAATGCACTATTTCATCGGGATCGGCAAGCCTACACACCAAACCCCGAAAAGAGTCCGCTCTGGAACCGGGGCGCCTATCTGGTAAACAGTAGCGGACACTGCGCCGCCTGTCATTCCCCGCGCAATGCGCTGGGCGCCGAAAAATCCGGAGAAAACAACTTTCTGGCAGGCGGCTTTGCCGACAATTGGGAAGCCCCTGCGCTTAACAAACTATCGGCCTCGCCTATTGCCTGGACCGAGCAGGAACTGTTCCAGTATTTGCGCACCGGTTACTCCCCCTTGCATGGCGTTGCCGCCGGCCCGATGGGGCCCGTTGTTGCCGGGCTGGCGCAATTGCCCGAGTCCGATGTCCAGGCCATGGCGCATTACCTGGCCAGCCTGAACCCGCCCCCAGCCGAAGCAGAAGACAACCAGGCCGTCATTGCCGCCAGACTGGAGGCAGAGAGCCAAACCAACCGGGCAGCGCGGTTGCTACCCGGCGAGACCCTGTTCAACGGCGCCTGTGCGGTCTGCCACGACTCGGGCAGCGGCCCGGTTTTGTTCGGCGCACGCCCCTCGCTGGCGCTCAATAGCAATCTGCACAGCGACCATCCCGACAACGTCATCCAGGTACTGATGCACGGCATAACCCGCCCGGCCCAGGCCAACCTGAGCACGATGCCTGGTTTCAAAAACAGCATGAATGACGCGCAAATGGAAACACTGTTGCAGTATCTGCGCACGCGCTTTGCGCCAGACAAACCGGCCTGGACCCATTTGCGTAAGAAAATTGCCGAAATCAGACAGCAGCAGGGGCATCCATGACCGCCGGGAAAATTGTTGCATCCTCCCGCGCAGTCCCGTTGCCAGCCTATTCGTCCTGAAGACCGCTGGCGTTCATTTTTTGCAATAGGTACAAAATGGCCACCTGCTCGGCCGGATTAAGCTTGCCCATAGTAAGCCGGCTGATTTCCTGCGCCCGGGGAATGGTGCGTGACAGCAGCGCCTGCCCTTCGCTCGTCAGACTTGCAATCACCTTGCGCTTGTCCAGCTTGCCCGGAGAAAGCGCAATCA
>DATGQC010000022.1:0-3878 GCA_035304425.1 Advenella sp. | reverse complement strand
CACTTCGTAGGCGCGCTGCAATTGCTCGCGCCTGGCCATGCCGGTCAGGCGTAATGGAAAACACACATTATCCAGAACAGTGCGGGACCGCAGCAAGTTGAAATGCTGGAACACCATACCGACGCCATGCCGAAAGCGGCGCAGCTGGGCGTCCGACATCGCGGTAATGTTCTGTCCCCCTACCCATACTTCGCCCTGCGTGGGGTGCTCGAGCAGGTTCAGCATGCGTATCAGGGTGCTCTTGCCTGCGCCCGACCGCCCTATGATCCCGAAAACCTCGCCCTGCCGAATGTGCAGGTCCACCCCCGCCAGCGCATGCGAAACGCGGCCGGGCGAGTGATAGGTTTTATGGATGTTTTTAAGGCGGATCAAGTTGAACCCCGCAGACTAGGCAGCGTCACAATTTAACATAACCACTAGCCCGAAATTGCCGGCCCCTAATGGTTTTAAGCTATATGAAAATATACGGCGCGTGCGGGAAGCTGGCCGCTTACGGCAAGTTATGTTAAAACAATCGGGCGCGCCAAGATTGCTGGCCGCAATAAAAAACCAGCCTCATAGTATTTATAAGGCTGGCTTGATATCTCGGCTGGTGGGTCGTGCGCGGCTCGAACGCGCGACCAACGGATTAAAAGTCCGGTGCTCTACCAACTGAGCTAACGACCCAACCGAAGAACGAGATTATGACGCCAATTAAAAAGGCTGTCAAATCAGCCTATGCCCTCATCCAAGCGCCTGCGACTTAATATCCTTTCCGATTTACATCTGGGTCAAGGCGGCTTAGCGCTACCGCAAACCGACGCAGACATTGTTGTATTGGCCGGCGATATCAGTCGGCCACAGCAGGCCGCGGCGTGGGCCTCGGGCTTCGACAAACCGGTGCTTTATGTACCTGGCAATCACGAGTTCTACGGCAGCAGCATCAGCAATACCGTCGCCCAAATGCGCCACTACGCGCGCGAAACACCTATCCAGATTCTTGACAACCAACAGGTGATCATAGGGGGCGTCCGGTTTCTGGGCAGCACCTTATGGAACGATTTCAATCTTTACGGTAAGGGCCCGCAGCGCGAGCAGGCGATCGCCGAGGCCCTGAAATTTATCCGGGATTTCGTTCGTATTCAATCGGACCAGGACCCCAGCGCCTGCCTGTCGCCGGACGAACTCGAAACCCTATTCCAGCGTAATTGTGCATGGCTGGAAGACAGCCTGAACACGCCCTTCGACGGGCCCACCGTGGTCATCACCCACCATGCGCCATCGACCAAAAGCATACATCCCCGGTTCGAGGGCTCTTTGATCAACACCTGTTTTGTGTCGGATAGCGAGCACCTGATGGGAAGCGATCGCGTCGTCCTGTGGATACACGGTCATACTCATGACAGCTACGACTATTCAGTCAAGGGCACCCGAGTAGTCTGCAATCCGCGAGGCTATGCGAAAGAAGGGGTTAACGAAAACCCCTTCTTTAACGCAGAACTGACTATTGATGTTGGCGTCTAGCGCGCCCGAGATATCCTGACTTCAGCACCCCGGCGTTTCACTTCCAGCCCCTCGGATGGAAGTATGCGCAAGCCTTCCAGACCCTTGATGTAACTGGACCCCTGCATCTGCATCACGCGTATTTTGTTGCGCATGACCACAGGGCTATGTTCGGGCATGCCGAACATCCAGACTTCATCAAGAATGCGGGCAGAATTGAATTCGCCGGAATGTTGCGCCGTTGGTCCCAGGCACAGCATATGGCCTTCGCGGCCAAATACAGGCAGCGTGTCCAGGCCAGCCTCGATCGTCCAGGTTGTGCCGCCTTCGTAGCGCCAGCCGGTGTTCAAGTCCCACCAGGCGTCGCCCTCGGGCAGGTAAACCTGCACCTGCTTGCCCGGGCGCAACGGCGGCGCCACCAGCAAGGCCGGGCCCAACAGATACTGGGTGTCCCAGACTTGCGCCACCGGATCATTCGGGAATGCCAGGGCCATCGAACGCTGAACCGGCTGGCCGCTGCGGACCGCGTCTTCAATAATGCCCAGCACGTACGGAATAAGTCGATAGCGCCACTGCAGCCAATGGCGAACCAGTTCGCGCGTTTCGGCATCGAAGGCATCAGGCAACAATGCGGGTAGCGACTGAAAGCTGAAGTTAGCAGAGAACACCGACATGGCCAGCCAGCGGATATACAGCTCGGGCGTCATGCCGGCCGTGGAGTGGCCGGCCGAGCCCAGGCTATGTGCCTGAAACGGAACACCGCTATCGCCCAACGACAAGGCAGTACGCAATGTGTGCTCGAGCGCCTGCCAGTCGTTGCCGGTTTGCGGGCCGGTTTGCCAGGCAAAACGCTGCACCGAAGGAAAGAGATCGGCGCTACAGACTATGCCTTCCTGTGGCGTCTTGTGGCCCGCCACCGCATCGAACAAGGCCTGGCGTGCCAGCATCGGGTAAACCGTGCGCAGCACCGCGCCGGATTCTCCGCCCCGGGCGGTAATGCCGTCGGGAATATCGAACTGCGCATCGCAGGTGGGGCCGCCCAGCCCATCGTCAAATAACTGACGATGCCGTTCGGACCACAGCTTGTAGACATCCTTGTTGGTCAGGTCCAGCAAACCGAATGGACGGCCGCCGCTTGCTTCGCAACCTGGCAATGCCAGCGCGTTGCCGTCGTCGTCGATCAGTAGCCAGCCTCGATCTTCCCATTCGTCGAAGAGTTCAGTGCCAGCCAGGACGCCGGGGAAAGACGGGGCCACAAGTTGGACGTTGGCCTCTTGAAACTGTGTAATGAGCTGACGCGGATCGGGGACGCGGTCAGCATTCCATTCGAACGCAGGTTTGTCGGCCTGAAAGCCAAACGGGGCGGGTTGGGCCAATTGCACTACATCCAGGCCCCACTGCTGTTCTCGAAACCGACGTACGATCGCCAGCGTCTCGTCCACCGACTGACCGGGCGCCTGATCGAGCCAAACACCCATGGGCCATAGCCCGGGCTGGCCGGCACGACCTGTAAGAGCCGTGTATTGATTTAGGATTTCAGCCGGCTCGCCGACGAACAGGAACAGATCGAGCACATCGCCTTGTACGGTCAAGCGGTAAAGGTCTGCATCGCTACGGCCAATGTCGTGTTGAATACGATCTACGCTGCTGGCATAAACACCCCAACCTTTGGTGCTCCAGAGCAGCGGCAGCGCACGATCGGTCGGCACGTCCGAAATGATCTCGGTACCGCGGCGGTCGAGTTCGCCGTCGCTCAGGCCTGCTCCGTGGAGCGCATCGTCGCCATCCAGTTCGATATCGAACTGCCACGCGTTGCCCTGACCGTCAGAGCCATGCGCCAGCGTCGAACCGAGGCGAGTCTGCATGACGCAGTCTTCGTTGCGGTACACCGCAAACTGCAGAGGTGAATGCGACAGTTCAAGTACCGTGTCGCCTTGCTCGAGCCGCCATCCGTCCTGGGTGCCGTCCGCGATCGAGCTGACAAAGAGCTCGCTGATGGGCTCTTCGCGGGCGAGCAGCATCTCGGCGTGAGCCTTGGCGCGCGCCGATGGCTTTTCGGGAAGCAAGGCCGCCGGTAGCCCGGCACGCAGTCGGTAAACGCCAGGCGCGTGCGGTTCGATGTGCAGCTGCAGGCCGGCGTCCCCGAGCGAGAACTCGGCCCGCGTTGCCTTGGAGGCCAGGAAATTAAGGGAAGCTAGTTGCGTCACGTGAGCAAGGTCAGACTTGGGCGGCACAGCGCAATCCTCGGGGCTTAGGCCCAAAAAGCATTCAAAAGTCATTATTCTGACGGATTTGAGCTATAAAATAAAATCGCACGGCTAGTATTACCTCCTGTTTGGGTTGCTGCTCTTATCGAGGAGCAATTTTTCGCAGCAATTCACGTTCCAGAATGGCCG
>DATGQC010000021.1:0-2486 GCA_035304425.1 Advenella sp. | reverse complement strand
GCCAGAACTGTTTCAGCAGCAACTGGCTGCTGGCGCCTGGGGCCTCACCTTTGCAACCGTATTTCAGGCCCAAAGCGGCATCCAGGCCGGTGCGAAGCGCATTATTATTGCCAATCAGGTTATTTGTGATGCAGATTTGCACCAATTACAGTCACTCCTGCAAACGCATCCCGACCTGCGCATCTGGTTTCTGGTCGACTCAATCGAACAGGTCAGGTATATCGAAACCTGGGTTGGGCGTTACTGTAACGACAAGCACCAGCAACGCATACGCTTTGATTGTCTGCTGGAAATCGGTATTGCAGGCCAGCGCACCGGTTGCCGTGAATTTGAACAGGCGCTGGCGCTGGCCCGTTGCATACATCAATCTCCCGTGCTTGCGCTGGGCGGTATCGAATGCTATGAAGGGAACCTGGCTACCGACACCGACAAGGACAAACCGGCAGTTGATGCACTCATGAGCCGTTGTGAAGCGGTCGCTCGCGCCTGTGCCGAACAATGCTTGTTTGATACAGAAGAAATCATTATCTCGGCTGGCGGCTCAGCCATTTTTGATCTGGTCGTCCCGGGGCTGAAAATCACGCTGGACAGGCCAGTACGCGGCGTGCTTCGTTCGGGATGCTACATCACTCATGATCATGGCGTATACAAACGGCACCTGGATAAAGTCCAGGAGCGCGAGCAACTGAAAGAAAGCCTGCTGCCAGCCCTGGAAGTATGGACCATGGTGCAATCGGTACCGGAACCCGGTCTGGCATTGCTCACTTGCGGTAAACGGGATATATCCTATGACCTGACCCTGCCATTTGTGACTGGCTGCGCGCCGGCGGGTCACCATACACGTAGCACGCCTGCACCCTCCTGGCGCATCACCGCGCTCAATGACCAGCACGCCTATTTGCATTTTGACGTTACGGACCCCGCACCGCGTGTAGGAGACCGGGTCATTCTGGGCATTTCGCATCCATGCACTACATTTGATAAGTGGAAATGGATGCCCATTATCGATGAAAAGGGGCAGGCGCTGTCCTATATCACCACCCGCTTTTGAACACTGCCATTGCATCCGAGTTGCGCTGGCGTCAGCGATCAAGGCGCAGTCAAGCCTGACTGCGCCATCAACTCGCGCATTCGCAATTGCCCTAGCTAATTTGCGTGTGCGAGGCGTGAAGTGTGAGGTGAAAGGCGTATGCGCATAGCGGATTTGCTGCGATTAAGAACATCGCAGATGTATGGTGAAAACCTGGCGGTACCGATTTCTGACCCAAGCAGTATATTTAAATCGCGCGTATGAGACCGCGCGTATGAGATAAACGCCCGTCGTCTCACTGTCAGCCGTATGCAGGTGATCGTTCTGTTTGCCGGTTTGCGAATCAGATAAGCCGCGGCACGGCATGAATCTCTGTCGCCGCCGCGACATCGGCATCAAAACAGAATATTCCACCTGCGATCAGACCACACCAGAACAGCAGACACCACGGTGCTGGCAAACATCACCATGACAAATAGGGGCGTACCCTGCTCCATCCAGCCAGTATTGAGCAAGATATTGATAAAAAAAACATGCGTCAGATAGATGGCTGTCGAAAGCTTTGAAAGGAAATCCGTATTCAGCCTTGCTGAGCGGCTGTGAAAAAAAATAAAAATGAGCGGACAAAGAATGAGTAGCGATAAATACATATCTACGCCAGCCTTGGCCGGATGCATAAAATAATGAACCGAACTTTCCAGAACCAGTAACAGGACTGCTGCGAAAATAGCACAAAGCAATTGCGGATCACGACGTGGCAGTTTATGCAGGCGATGCTTGGCAATGAGATACCCGATTGCAAAAAGGGGAAAGCCAAAGAAAAGAAAATTGCGAAAAATCCAGCCAGAATTCAACAGATACCCCGCTAAGCCTTCTTCGATCGGCGCATAATTTCCTATTGCCTGCAATACATAACCTATGACAAACAACGTCACTGCGCAGACCAGAAGGTGCTTGTCGCTACGGGTGCGCAGCACATGCAATACGGCCCCGGCGCCAAGCGTGCCCACCAGGTACCATAAATGGTGATATCCAAAGATGAGTTTTTCCAGCAGACCAATCTGATCACGGGCGAGCGCCCAGTGGGCCGGCCAGTAGAACGGCAAATACAGCAACATCCAGACACCATACAACACGGCCAGGCGTTTGGCCCAATCCATAAAGGAACGGTTGCGGGCTACCAGCGGATAGAAGTAAAAACCATTGATAATAAAGAAGGTTGGAACGGCGATACGAAGCAACCCGTTCACAAATAGGTAATTGAGGTACTCAGCCGTCTCGGTAAACAGCGACGCATGCAGAGCCACCACCATCATTGCCAGTGCTATCTTCAGGCCGTCTGTTCCTGCATTACGCTGCATGTATCGTCCTCTGTTGAATTATATATATTGTAACGGCCCGGGGCGCACAAGGCATGAAGGATGCCTACCAATTGCTGTTGAATGTAACGGAAAGC
>DATGQC010000020.1:0-6552 GCA_035304425.1 Advenella sp. | reverse complement strand
CGGTCCGCACCCTGGCCGACGACCCTGCCGTCATCATTTACACCTCGGGTACAACCGGCAAGCCCAAAGGGGCCCTGCATGCGCATCGGATCTTGCCGGGGCATCTGCCGGGCGTGGAAATCTCCCATAATTTTTTTCCGGAAAACGCCAAGGTCATGTGGACGCCTGCAGACTGGGCGTGGATCGGCGGCCTGTTTGACGTGCTGATGCCGTCATTGCATCACGGCATACCCGTGCTGGCTTGCCGCTTCTCCAAATTTACCGCCGAAGCGGCGTTCGATATCATGTCGCGGCATCAGGTGACGCACACCTTTTTGCCGCCAACGGCGCTCAAAATGCTGCGTCGGCTGGAGAATCCGCGTGACCGCTGGCCGCTGGCGCTTCGTTCCATCGCCAGCGGGGGTGAAAGCCTGGGACTGGAACTCATCGACTGGGGGCGGCGCAATCTGGACCTTACCATCAACGAGTTTTACGGGCAGACCGAATGCAATATGCTGGTATCCTCCTGCGCCGATCTGTTCGAACCTAAAATAGGCAGCATGGGTAAGGCCGTGCCAGGGCATGACGTGCAGATTGTCAACGACCAGGGGCAGGTGCTGCCAGATGGAACCGAGGGTAATATCGGCGTCAGAAGTCCCGATCCGGTCATGTTCCTGGGCTATTGGAACAACCCGGAGGCCACCAAAGAGAAATTTGCCGGCGACTTCCTGGTCACCGGAGACATGGGCGTTCGGGACGAAGAGGGGTTTTTCCGCTTTGTTGGCCGCAATGACGACGTGATCACCAGTGCCGGCTATCGCATTGGCCCCGGCCCGATCGAAGACTGTATTCTGGGGCACCCGCTGGTGAGCATGGTTGCCGTGGTGGGGCTGCCCGATGACGAACGCACCGAAGCGGTGACCGCGTTTGTCGTCCTGAACGAAGGCGTGGCGCCATCGGACGCGATTAAAAAAGAAATCCAGGAACACGTCAAAACGCGCGTCGCTGCGCACGAGTATCCGCGCCGCGTTTATTTTGTCGACGCGCTGCCCATGACCACAACCGGTAAAATCATCCGCAAGGAACTGCGCAATTACACCGAGGCAGCCGGGTAGCGTTGGGCATAGCTGTTCACGGGGCTGCCCAGGGGCAGGTGTTAATAACGCTCAGGCATCAGTCACGCATGGCCGGGTTCGATCAGCCCTTGATCAAACACCCTTCAGCCCTTGGGCATCTATTGCGTCGTTCTCGCGTGAGTATCGTTCCCGTGTGAGTATCGTTCTCGCTTCAGTCGCGCGGCCCCTGCTGCAATCGTGCAGGGCTGCTCAGGCCTTTTCTCTTTCCAGCAGCGGTTTCAGGTAGCGTCCCGTGTGGCTCTTCGGGCTGGCGGCAATTTCAGCAGGCGTACCCGTTGCCACGATCTGTCCGCCACCCTGGCCGCCTTCGGGGCCCATATCAATAATCCAGTCGGCGGTCTTGATCACATCCAGATTATGCTCAATAACCACAACGGTATTGCCTGCGTCGACCAGTTGGTTGATCACCTTGAGCAATAGCGCGATATCGGCAAAGTGCAGGCCGGTCGTGGGTTCGTCCAGAATGTACATGGTCTTGCCGGTACTGCGTTTGGACAGTTCCAGCGACAGCTTGATACGTTGCGCTTCTCCGCCCGAGAGGGTGGTGGCAGACTGGCCCAGGCGGATATAACTCAGGCCCACGTCCATCAGGGTCTGCAGTTTGCGATTGATCACTGGTACCGCGCTGAAATATTCCAGCGCCTGTTCCACCGTCAAATCCAGCACGTCGCTGATGGTGCGGCCCCGATAGCGGATTTCCAGGGTTTCCCGGTTATAGCGTTTGCCATGGCAGGTATCGCAAGGGACATACATGTCCGGCAGAAAGTGGATTTCAACCTTGATCACGCCGTCGCCCTGGCAGCTTTCACAGCGGCCGCCCTTGACGTTGAAGGAAAACCGTCCCGGATCATAACCCCGGGTGCGGGCTTCGGGGGTACCGGCGAACAGCTCCCGGATGGGCGTAAACAGCCCGGTGTAGGTGGCCGGGTTGCTGCGTGGCGTGCGTCCGATGGGGCTTTGATCCACATTGATGATCTTGTCAAAGTGCTCCAGCCCGTCTACCGACGTAAAGGGTGCGGGCTCGGTCTGGGCCCGATGCAGTTCGTGCGCCATCAGCGTTGCCAGCGTGTCGTTGATCAAAGTGGATTTGCCTGAACCGGATACGCCGGTGACGCATACCAGTTTGCCTGCAGGCACTTGCAGGTCGACCTGTTTCAGATTGTTGCCCGAGCAGCCGCGGATTGTCAGCCATGCCTGCTCCTTGTCCAGCTTGCGCGGGCGATGCGCCTTGATGCGCATGCGTCCACTCAGGTAAGCGCCGGTCAGCGATGCTTCATCATTGGCAATCTGATCCGGTGTGCCGGACGCGATAATCCGGCCTCCGTGCTCGCCGGCACCCGGACCCATGTCCACCACCCAATCTGCCGAGCGAATCATGTCCTCATCGTGCTCGACCACAATCACGCTGTTGCCCAGATCGCGCAGATGCGCAAGGGTCTGGATCAGCCGGTCATTATCGCGCTGATGCAGCCCGATAGAGGGTTCATCCAGCACATACATGACACCGGTCAGTCCCGATCCGATCTGGCTGGCCAGCCGGATACGCTGCGCCTCGCCGCCGGAAATGGTGTCGGCGCTGCGGTCCAGCGACAGGTAATTGAGCCCCACGTTGTTCAGGAACTCAAGCCGGGCGCGGATTTCCCGCACAATCCTGTCGGCAATTTCCTGCTTGGAGCCGGTCAGATTCAGGTTTTCAAACCAATGCAGGCATTCTGACAGCGCCATTGCTTCCACTTCATAGATCGCCATGCCCACCCGAGAACCGCCGCGTGATTCATTGCCGATCAGGACATGCCGGGCATCTTCGCGCAAGCGCGAGCCGCCACAATCGGGGCAGACCTGCAGGCTGCGGTACTTGCCCAGTTCTTCCCGCACGGTGTTGGAATCGGTTTCCTTCCAGCGCCGCTCCAGATTGGGAATGATGCCCTCGAACGCATGCTTTTTGACCGAGCCGCGGCCCTTGTCGTTCAGGTACACAAATGAAATTTCTTCGCTGCCCGAACCATACAGCACCGTCTTCTGAATCGCCGGCGGCAGTTCTTCAAAAGGCGCATCCATATCGAATTCGTAATGCGCCGCCAGGCTGGTCAACAGGGAATGGGTAAACGCATTGCGCTTATCCCATCCCTTGATGGCGCCGCTGGATAAACTCAGGGTAGGGAAGGCCACCACCCGTTTCGGATCAAAAAACCAGGTGTGTCCCAAGCCATCGCAGGTCGGACAGGCGCCCACCGGGTTGTTAAAGCTGAACAGACGAGGCTCCAGCTCTGCCAGGGCATGATTGCAGATCGGACAGGCATAGCGAATGGAAAACGGCTGTTCGCGTTCATTGTCCATATCCAGCACCAGTACACGGCCATCTGCCAGCTTGAGTGCGGTTTCTATGCTTTCGGCCAGGCGCTGCTTGCTCTCTTCGCGCACGCGCAGGCGGTCAATGACCACGTCGATCGAGTGCTTTTCGTTTTTGTTCAGAACCGGCGGCGGCTCCAGCTCGGTCATCTGACCGTTGATGCGCACCCGGACAAAGCCCTGAGCCTGCAACTGGGCGAAATCGTCTTCATAGCTGCCCTTGCGCTCCCGGGCGATGGGAGCCAGGATGGCAATGCGCGTATCGGCGGTCATGGCCAGAATATGGTCCACCATATGCGCAACCGACTGCGCCTGCAGAGGTTCGCCATGGACGGGACAGTAGGGCGTGCCTACGCGCGCATACAGCAGTCGCAAGTAGTCGTGAATTTCGGTAATGGTGCCCACGGTGGAGCGGGGGTTATGGCCCGCTGCCTTCTGTTCAATGGAAATGGCCGGCGACAGGCCTTCGATCAGGTCTACGTCAGGCTTGTCCATCAATTGCAGGAACTGCCGGGCATAGGCCGACAGGCTTTCCACATAGCGGCGCTGCCCTTCCGCGTACAATGTGTCAAAGGCGAGCGAAGACTTGCCTGAACCGGATAGACCGGTCAGAACGACCAGTTTATGACGGGGGAGGTCGAGCGACACATTTTTTAAATTATGCGTACGGGCACCGCGAATGCGGATGGCATCCATGAAATTATCTTTTCCTGTTGAACGAACCGGGTTTTTCTCAGACTAATCCATTACTATAACGCAGGTGTCAATATCAGTTATACCTTCCTCCCACTTTGTCTTTTTATTTGCTGAATGAATTCCGCTGCATCAAGTCAACCCGCGCAAGCAGACGTTGCCAAGCCGGCCAAACTTAAACTTACGCCCACCGAACGTCGTGCCAGCACGACGCTGGCGCTGCTTTTTGCGGTTCGCATGCTGGGGCTGTTCCTGCTGACGCCGGTTTTTGCCGATGCGGCCAAAAGCCTGAGCGGCGGTAGCAACGCGGCCCTGGTGGGAGCGGCCATTGGCGCGTATGGCCTGACCCAGGCCATTTTGCAGATTCCGCTGGGCATGGCCTCCGACCGGTTTGGGCGCCGCCCTGTGATTATTGCCGGGATGGTGCTGTTCATCATCGGCGGCATCGTTTGCGCGCTAAGCGATTCGGTCACCGGCGTGGTGATTGGCCGGTCCATTCAGGGACTGGGGGCCATTTCGGCGGCCATCACCGCCTGGGTGGCAGATGCGACGCGGCCCGAAGTGCGTACCCGCGCCATGGCCATGGTGGGGGGCTCTATCGGCATTTCCTTTGCCCTGGCGCTGGTGCTGGCTCCTCTGCTGGTCGAATTTGGCGGTCTTTCGGGCCTGTTCTGGGTTATTTCCCTGCTGGGTTTTGTCAGCTTGCTGCTGGCCACGTTCATTGTGCCGGTGGCGCCCTTGCAGATTCCCGCCATCCAGTCGCGCCCGCGCGATGTCCTGAAAAACGGCGACCTCCTGCGCCTGAATTTCGGCGTGTTCTGCCTGCACTGCATTCTCATGTCTATTTTTGTCGTGGCCCCGCCCCTGCTGATCGGGCTGGGCGGGTTCACTACCGGCACGCTGTGGAAGGTCTACCTGCCCGTGATTCTGGCTTCTTTCGTGGCCATGGTGCCGGTGGTTTTCTACACGGAAACGCGGCATGTGCACAAGCAGAGCCTGGAGTGGAGCGTGGCCGGCCTGGCGATCGTCATGGCCATCATGGCTTTCGCGACCCATTCGTTTGCCGCTATTGTGGTGCTCTTCGTGGGCTATTTTGTTGCATTCAATATTCTGGAAGCGTTGCAGCCTTCATTGGTATCGCGCGTTGCGCCGGCAGAGCACAAGGGGCTGGCCCTTGGGTTCTATAATATGTCCCAGGCGCTGGGTGTCGCGGCAGGGGGCGCGGCAGGCGGCCTGCTGGCCCGCTATACAAGCGTGCCGGCCGTTTTCCTCATGGGTGCGGCCCTCGCCGCCGTCTGGTTCTTTACCGCCAGAAGCTTCAAATCTCCTACGTAAAGCCCGCGGTGGCTATAATGACCCAATTGTGCAAGCAGGTAAGGGCAGTTAAGATACTGCCCGGATTACCATCTACAGTCAGGATCTAACCATGGCATCAGTCAATAAAGTCATACTCGTCGGCAATCTGGGACGCGACCCGGAAGTGCGCTATTCTCCGGACGGCGCCGCCATCTGCAACGTTTCCATTGCCACTACTTCAAACTGGAAAGACAAGAACTCGGGCGAGCGCCGTGAAGAAACCGAATGGCATCGCGTGGTGTTCTATAACCGCCTGGCCGAAATCGCCGGCGAATACCTCAAGAAAGGTCGCTCGGTGTATGTCGAAGGCCGCCTGAAAACCCGCAAGTGGCAGGACAAGGATACGGGCGCAGACCGTTATTCAACTGAAATCGTCGCAGACCAGATGCAAATGCTGGGTGGCCGCGAAAGTACAGGCGGCATGGACGATGGCGGTTTCGGCGGCGATGATTCCTATTCATCCTCGCAACGCCAGGCGCCGCAGCGTCAGGCTCCGCAACAGCAGCAGCGTCCGGCGCAAAAGCCCGCGGCCAATATTATGGATATGGACGACGATATTCCGTTCTGATGACGCCGGTGCATCGCTGATTTATTATCAGATCCATCCCGAAAAGCCTTCAAGAGCGATCCGTTGTTGAAGGCTTTTTTGCTGCCTGTTCGAGCACCACTTGCCCGGCAAGCCAGTGCAACGCTGATCGCCCCGGAAGGGGGCTGATGGGGTTGATGCACACACGCCGTCAGTGCAAGCACATCCATGGGCAAAATCGCCTTGCACGGATACGATTGAAACCCCGTCAACCCTTAAACAGCTGCCACCACGCGTGAGGATCATTAGCTATTGTCAAATGGCCTTTTGTTTTCATGTTTCCGTAGCTGGTTTTTAACGCATCCGTTTCACGCCTGCCCGTCGTTCATTCGCTGAACACGACTTTAAGCTGAGCCTGCAGATATTGCGTCAGTGTCTTGATAGCGGCCGAAGCCAAATGGGGCCTTGCTGTTGTCAGTATATAAAGCGTTGCGTCAATGCCGCCTATCCGAT
>DATGQC010000019.1:0-15860 GCA_035304425.1 Advenella sp. | reverse complement strand
ATCCGTACCTTTGAACAGACGCGTATCGAACGCTTTGCCGCTCACTCACGGGTTCCGGTCATTAACGGACTGACCAACGAATTTCACCCTTGCCAGATTCTGGCCGATATCCTGACTTACATGGAGCATCGCGGCGCCATTAAGGGAAAAACCGTTGCGTGGATTGGCGACGCCAACAATATGGCCTATACATGGATCCAGGCGGCCCAATTGCTTGGCTTCAAGATGCATGTCTCGGCGCCAAAGGGCTACCGCCTTGAAGACGACCGGATTGCCGGGGTATCCGGCGATGTGCTGGAACAGTTTGACGACCCGGCCGCGGCATGCCGCGGCGCCAGCCTGGTCACCACCGATGTGTGGACCAGCATGGGCTACGAAGAAGAAAACGAAAAACGTAAACGCGCATTCAAAAACTGGCAGGTCAACAGCCAGGTCATGCAGGCTGCACAACCGGACGCGTTGTTCATGCATTGCCTGCCTGCGCACCGTGGTGAAGAAGTGACCGGCGATGTGATTGACGGCCCGCAAAGTGTTGTCTGGGACGAAGCCGAAAACCGCCTGCATGCCCAGAAAGCCTTGATGGAGTTCCTGCTGCTCGGACGATTGCCCGACGTTCAAGCCTGAAACTGCCAGCAATCGCGAAACGCGTTAAAATACCGTTTATTCGTCACCTCTGAGCGCAGCGCTGCCGCAACGGTTTCATGGCAATCTCTGCCTCAAACCCCTGCTGCTTGCGCTGCCGGACATCCGGCAACCCGCCTCAGCCCGACAACCGCGCTATTTCTCACAACCTGCTAAATATACGAGTTCCTAATGAGCGAAGTCAAAAAAGTTGTTCTCGCCTACTCCGGCGGCCTTGATACCTCTGTCATCCTGAAGTGGCTGCAAGACACCTACCAGTGTGAAGTCATTACATTTACTGCCGATATCGGACAAGGCGAAGAACTCGAGCCGGCACGCCGCAAGGCTGAAAAATTCGGCATCAAGCCCGAGAACATCTTCATTGACGATTTGCGCGAAGAATTCGTGCGTGATTTCGTTTTCCCCATGTTTCGCGCCAACGCGGTTTACGAAGGCGAATATCTGCTGGGCACCTCCATCGCCCGCCCGCTGATTGCCAAGCGCCAGATTGAAATTGCCAATCTGGTGGGCGCCGATTCCGTATCCCACGGCGCAACCGGCAAAGGCAACGACCAGGTTCGTTTTGAACTGGGCTATTATGCGCTGAACCCGGCCATCAAGGTTATTGCGCCATGGCGCGAATGGGATCTGCTGTCACGCGAAAAGCTATTGGCCTACGCAGAGAAAGCAGGCATTGAAATCGACATGAAGCACAAGAATGGCGGCGCCCCCTATTCAATGGACGCCAATCTGCTGCATATCAGCTTCGAAGGTCGCCATCTGGAGGACCCCAAGGCCGAGGCCGAAGAGAGCATGTGGCGCTGGACGGTTTCTCCGGAACAGGCGCCCGATACCCCGGAATATGTCGACCTGGAATATGAACGCGGTGATATCGTTGGCATCAACGGCGAAAAACTCACACCAGCCCAGGTGCTGACCAAATTGAACGAACTGGGTGGCAAGCATGGTATTGGCCGTCTTGACCTGGTAGAAAACCGTTATGTTGGCATGAAGTCCCGCGGCTGCTATGAAACGCCGGGCGGCACCATCATGCTGCGCGGACATCGCGCCATCGAATCCATTACCCTTGACCGCGAAGTGGCCCACCTGAAAGATGACCTGATGCCTCGCTATGCCGCTTTGGTCTACAACGGATACTGGTGGTCTCCGGAACGCAAGGCGCTGCAGGTGCTGATCGATCACTCGCAACAGTTCGTCAATGGCTGGGTGCGCCTGAAACTGTACAAAGGCAATGTCTACACCGTTGCTCGTGATTCGAAAGACACCCTGTTTGATAAAACCATTGCCACATTTGACGATGATGGTGGTGCATACAACCAGGCAGATGCGGGTGGATTCATCAAGCTGAACGCGCTGCGGATGCGTATTGAAACCACGGCCGGCCGTAAATAATTGCTGCGACCTGTGCCAGACTGACCGCCGGCGTTGCCGGCGGTTTTGTTTTATTGGCATGAATGCCAGGAATAATCAGAGCCAGGGATCACCTGAAAGCGCCGCATCAAACCTCCAATGCCCAACCAGACAGCCCTGAACCGCTTGCGCTGCCGTGCCACGTCGTCGCTGCCATGCAAAATGGCGATGAGCCTGGCCATGTCAAGGCAGGCGGCCTTGACTCAAGCTTACCTGCCTGCATATCGGGAATCCACCCAGGCCCGCCACAACCGGAGACGCCAGGCTACAGTTCGACCTGTATCCCCATCTCGATCACACGATTGGGCGGAATCTTGTAAAAGCGCGTACTGCGCGCGGCATTACGGGACATGAAAGCAAACAATCTGCGACGGTAACGCTTGATCAATGGCGCTCGGTTTGAGACCATGATGGTCTGCCGCGACATGAAATAGGAGACGACCATCGGCGACAAATCAATTTGCGGATGCGCAGCATGCACCTGTTCCAGTACTTCAGGCACATTAGGCTCCTGCTTGAACCCATAGGTGGCCGTGACTTGCCAGGCATTGACGTCGACCTCGGAAATCACGAACCTATCCTCCTGCGAAATAAAAGGCACATCAGCGCTTTTCACCGACAAAAACACCAATTGCTCATGCAACACCTTGTTGTGCTTCAGATTGTGCAAGAGCGCCGACGGGACGCGCTGCGGATTCGAATGCATAAATACGGCGGTGCCAGGAACACGAGGCACGGTATCGTGCAAGAGCATATTCAGAAACGGTTTGAGTTGCTGCGCCTCGTCAATATCAATCCTGTCGAGCCGTTCCCGTCCCTTGCGCCAGGTCATCATCAGCGTGAACAGGCCCAACGCAATGAGCAATGGCAACCAGCCGCCCTCTTCTATTTTGATGGCATTGGCCGAAAACAGCAGCACGTCAATAATCAGAAAAATGCAAAGCAGCACGTAAACAAGGGTTCGACGAAACCCCTTATACATGCCGGGCATGACACTGAAGGCCAGAATCGATGTTGTCAGCATCGTGCCCGTCACGGCAAAGCCGTAAGCATGAGCCAGTTTTTCAGAGCTCTGGAACACCAGTACAAGAACAATCACTGCAACAAAAAGCAACCCATTGACGCGCGGCATGTAAATCTGCCCTTCTTCTTCGCTTGAAGTATGCAGGATTTCCATGCGTGGCCACAAACCAATTTGCACTGCCTGCCGTGTGACCGAAAACGCGCCCGAGATCACGGCCTGAGAGGCGATGATGGTAGCCATGGTCGCCAGAATAACCATGGGAATTTGCCCCCAGACCGGCACAGACATGAAAAACGGATTTTTTGCTGCGGCAGGGTTCTGAATGACCATGGCGCCCTGACCAAAGTAGCAAAGCAGCAAGGCGGGCAATACGAACCAGAACCAGGCCCGACTGATGGCCGGTCGCCCGAAATGCCCCATATCGGCATAGAGCGCTTCAGCCCCCGTCAGCGCAAGCACAACATACCCGAGCAGCAAAAAACTGTGTACCGGGTCATTCATGATAAAGCGCAAAGCGTATATGGGTTCAAGCGCCAGCAATACGACCGGATTGTCGATAATATTCCAGATACCCAGTAATCCCAGGGCGAGGAACCAGAGAAACATGATCGGCCCGAACAGCCGCCCAACCAGTCCGGTGCCGTGGGACTGGATCATAAACAGCCCGATCATGATAACAACTGACAGCGGCAGAATCCAGTGATCAAACCGGTTCGAAACGACACTGATCCCTTCCAGCGCCGACAGCACCGAAATGGCCGGGGTGATTACACTGTCGCCATAGAACAGGCAGGCGCCGAATATACCAAGCACCAACAGGATAGGTCGATACCTGGGTTTGATGTTGCGGATCGCCAGTTCCATCAGCGCCAGCACCCCGCCTTCGCCCTTATTGTCGGCGCGCAGCACGAGAATCACATATTTGACCGAAACCACGATCATGACCAGCCAGAACAGGATCGATAGGATCCCCAGTACCGCATCCTGCCCCACACCTACGCCCGCGCCATTCAGGCTGGCCTGGATAGTGTACAGCGGGCTGGTGCCGATATCACCGTAGACCACACCCAAAGCACCAAGCAGCATACCGGCGCCAGGAGATTTTTTTGAATTCTGTTGCATTATTTATCAACCTTTGAACGGGTAAGCCGGGTGCCAATTCGCGGCCCGGGAAAAATTACGGTAATCTGCGTCCCCTGGATTTGCGGTCGGCTCAGCAGACTCCACCAGGCGCCGTGTGCGCGCGTAATTTCCCGCACGATGGTCAGGCCCAGGCCGGTTCCTGTGGCATCAGCCTTGGGAGACCGGTAAAACGCATCGAAAATCTGCGCAGCATCCTCGGGATCAATGCCGCAACCATCATCACGTACGGTGAGAGAGGGCGGATTGGACCCCACAGTCAGCGTAATATTGCTTGCCCCCTGGGCGTACTTGAGCGCATTGTCAATGAGGTTGCCCAACAGCTCTTCCAGCAGCAATACATCGCCATCTATCCACACCGCTGTGTCCGGCGCATCCAGAAAAAGGTCCACTCCATGCTGCCGCGTCTTGGGCACCCACTCCAGTCCGGCGCTCTGCACCCATTCGCATAAATTGATTTGCGTAAAGACATCCTGAGGACGGATTCCCGGGTCAGCTCGCGCCAGCACCAGTAACTGCTGCCCCAGATGTATAAGACGATTGCTGATGGTTTTAATTCTCTCGGCACGCTCTCTGACATCGTCAGGCAGTGTGCGCGCCAGCATCAACTCCGATTCCAGGCGCAGGCCGGCCAGAGGCGTGCGAAACTGATGCGCCGCATGGCCGATAAAACGGCGCTGGGCCACCAGGGACTCATCCAGCTTGCGCAACAAATCGTTCAGGCGATCCAGCAAGGGCAGCAGCTCAGTTGGCACATTGTGCAACTCTATGGGCTGCAAATCCTCTTCAGAGCGCTGAGAAATTTCTCCCGCCAGCATATTGACCGAACGCAGTCCGGAACGCACGCCATAGAATACCAGCCAGGCAAACAGGGCCACCAGCAGCAACTGCCCGATGATAATGACAATGAAAATATCCTTGACCACCCAGTCAAGCGCATCCTGCATGATTAACAAAGTTGCGCTGAAATCAAGAATAATGAGAACCAGCAGTGCCGGGATCAGGCGGATGATCAGATGGCGAAACAGGGAACCTTTCTGAAGAAAAGAACTGCGACGCCGGGCACCACCATGTTTGGGATTGGTCATGGAATAAGAGAAAAGAAAGTCCTGCGGCAGATTCTAGAGCATCGCCACGGCAGGTTCAATGTTTTCTCAGGCAGTCGCCGCTGCCGTATCATCTATTTCGAGCAGATAGCCAAACCCACGAACGGTCTGGATCGAGGTGCCGGTGCCCTCCAGGCGCTTGCGCAGGCGGTAGACATAGACCTCGACCGCATTTTCGCTGAAATCGGCATCCCAGGCTGAAAGCGAATTGACAATCTGTCGCTTGGTTACCACTCTGCCGGGGCGAGCCATCAGCATTTCCAGCACCGACAATTCACGTACCGACAGGTTCAGGCGCTCTCCATGGACACGCACTTCACGGCCGACGGTATCGAACTGCAGTGGCCCCACTTCTATGACCGGACTGGACTGTCCAGACTGACGTCGCGCAAACGTACGCACCCTTGCGGCAAGCTCGGATAGCTCAAACGGCTTGGTCACGTAGTCGTCAGCACCGGCATCAAGCCCGGCGACCCGGTCGTCAACATCGTCGCGGGCGGTCAGAATCAGCGTTGGTTCGTGATGTCCCTGCGCCCGCAATTGCTTGAGCACCTCCAGTCCGTTCATGTCGGGCAAATTCAGGTCAAGGATAAGTAATTGATACACCTGGCCTGACACGGCGCCAAAAACCTGGCTTCCGTTAGACACCCAATCGACGGCATAGCCCTGTTCGCGCAGAAACTCCTGCAGGGCTGAACCCAGAATATTGTCATCTTCGATTACTAAAATTCGCATATTGATTCCGCCTGTAATTTAACGGTCTGCTCTAACCAACCTTCCTGACAAAAAGCTGAAATTTCAATCACTTAAATTGGGACCAGACCATTATTCTACTCAATTTCGGCAAACTGCTTTTGATTTTTTTGTGCACCCGCGCAAGAGAGCAAACGATAGAGCTGACACCCAGGACCACCCGCAACGCGCAGACGGCCGCGCCATGCCGGCCGTGCGACCGGCACACACTGTATCGTGCGATAAGGCCGGCTAGTTGCTGTGCAACAATTATGCGTCGGCGAGCCCGGGGGCCTGAACGCAAATCCGGCTGCCCGAAACATCCGGGATAACGTCCACGCGCAACGACATCTGCTCTTTGAGTTCGCTGACGTGAGAGATGATGCCGATGGTTCTGCCCCCTGCCTGCAAATCGATGAGCGTGCGTATGGCCAGCTCCAGCGACTCGGCATCCAGACTGCCGAATCCCTCGTCAATGAACAGGGTGTCGAGGCGAATTCCGCCGGCATAGGCCTGCACGACATCGGACAAACCCAGGGCCAGCGCCAGTGCAGCCATAAAAGACTCACCGCCGGACAAAGTGGCCACGGCGCGCTGCTGCCCGGTGTACTCATCCATCACATCCAGATCCAGACCTGAAGCGCCACGGCCTGCCTGCTCACGGCGAATCAGTTGATAGCGTCCGCGGCTCATTTTGCGAAGTCGCAGCGATGCGCCGATGAGAACATCATCCAGCAGCACGCTCAGCACGAAACGCTGCAGACTGACTTTACTGCCCTGGCGTCCCGAAGCAACATCGCTGAGCGTGCCATACACCGCATATTCTTCGTCCAGCGCCGCACTGCTTGTGCTGATTTTTTGCAGTCGTTCCTGCAAGGTGGTAAGCGCCAACAGGCGATCGCGAAGCTGCTGCCAGGCCTGCTCGGCTTGCTGAGCCACTGTAGCAGCAGCCTGCTCCTCACGTAGACAATGCTCCAGGTCAGGCTCGGCCACGCCGTCGAGCGCCTGGCCCAGTTCGGCGCACCGCCCCCGAGTCTGATGCAGCGCTTCGTAATAACCGTCTATCTCTTGTTGCAGCGCCGCACATTGAGCTTCATCCCGTTGTGCGGCCTGCCAACTGCCGGTATCGGCGAACTCGCTGCGTTGCAAGGCCTGCTCATACTTATGTATGGCGGCTGCATGGAGCTGAGTGTCTTGCGCAAGTTGCTCCTGTAGCGCAGCAATCGTCGATTGCAAACCCAGAATCCGGTCCTGGCGCTGCCGAACTGTTTGCTCTGCCTGACGCCACGCCTGGGTCAGCTCTTCAATCTGCCGCGTCAAGCCCTCGATTTGCAAACGCAGCTGGACCTCGGAACGAAGGTGCTCAGGCAATTCCTGCTCAAGCATACGCAATGTCGCCTGCTGGCTGCCATGCGTCACGCTTAAAGTCTGAAGTCGGGTACGAAGCGCTGCCAGGTCCTGTTCCTGCGTGTGCTGATCCTGTTCCAGCGTTGCTATCAGCCGCAGGCCTTCGTCCAGCTTTTGGCGCGCATGCTGGCTCGCCTGCAATTGTTGCTCCTGTTCTGCAAATCTGGCTTGCAATTGCGTCAGGTCCGCGTGCGCATCCTGCCCCAGCGCGTGCTGACGCTGATCCAATTCGACCTGCTGTTCGTCGCACTGCCGCGCCCGTTGCGCCATGCGGGCCTCGTGGTTAGCAAGACGCTGCCCGGCCGCCTGCACCTGCCGCCGGACCTGGTTCAGCATCTGGTCGCTGATTTCGTGTTCATCTGAAGGTGCCGGCGCCGGGTGGGACACGCTGCCACATACCGGGCATGGCAGCCCCTCTTGCAGTCGAGCGGCCAGCCGGCTGGCCTGACTTTGATGCCACGCCAGTTCCAGGCGATCCTGTTCGCGCTGGGCCGATTGCAAGGCGTCCCGCAACGTCACCTGCTCGCTCAGCGCTGCAGCCTGCTCGTCGCGCAGCGCCTTCAGGCGGCTGGCTAGCGCATCACAGGCCAGCCGCTCGCTCAGGCGCACTTTATTGTGCGCCACCGTCACGCTCTGGTCCGGTAGCGCCGCCACCATGGCTTGCAACCCCTGGTGCGCTTGCTTGACGTCCGCCATCCGCTCAAGCCTCGCTTGCTGCTCTGCTGTCCGGGACTCAAGCGCCAGACGCGCCTGAGTCAGGTCTGCATTCAGCGCAATCAGGCGCTGCTGCTGCCGATGCCATTCCTGAGCCTTGGGAAAAAGTGCCTGCAGGCGGCTGCGCTCAACGTTCAGCATGGCGGTGCGCTCGTAGGCGCTGGCATGGGTGGCCTGGTCTGCTTTTTCCCGCGCCAGCTGCTGAGTGTGCTCTTCAAGTTGCGACTGGCTGCCATCCAGACGCGCCTGGATCTGCGCCAGGCGCTGACTGATTTGCTCGACCCCATCATGCAGCTGTCGCAACTGCGCCGCAGCCCGGGCCTGGCGTAATCCGCCTTCCTGCCCGGCAACGGCCGTCTGACGCTGTTCCAACTGCGCCAGTTGCGCGGTCAGCGCATCGCGTTGTTCGATCTGTGCGCGTATCCGCCGGGCGTCTTCGATCTTGCGCTGCGCCTGCATATGCCGGCCAGCCGCCTCGGTGCGACGGGATTTAGCCGTCGTTTCTGCGCCAGTCAGTTCGGCAATATCAGCGGCAAGCTGCTTTTCCTCGGCAATATTGGCCTGCTCAAGCAATCCGGCAATCTGCAGCTCGTTGGCCTCGCGCCGCGTGCGGATATCCTTGGCCCGCTCCTGCAATTGCAGTTCGATCTGCCGGAAGACGTCGGTCTGAAACAGCTGTGCAAACAAGGCTTCACGTTTAAGCGACGTCTCCAGCAACAGTTCGCGAAACTTGCCCTGCGGCAATACCATGACCTTGCGAAACTGCTCGGCCTTCAACCCGGTAAGGCTTTCTACATAACCGGTAATCTGCCCTGCCTTCTTTGCAACAAGCACCTTGGGTGTGGCCTCGGTCAGGTCAAGCATGACGCCTTCGGTGCCGATCTCTCTGAGGCCGCTGCCCCGGGTCCTGGGCACTCGCTGCGCGGGCTGGCGCTGGATTTCGTATACCTTGCCGCCAAGCCGGAAGCCAAAAACCACGCGCGCCACAAGCGAAGGATCAGCCAGGTCCGAACGCAGTGAACGCGGGTCTTTCTCGTCGCCCGTGGTCTCTCCGTACAGGGCAAAACAGATGGCGTCGAGCAACGTGCTTTTACCGGCCCCCGTGGGACCATTGATAAGGAACAGCGGATTAGGTCCCAGCTGGGTGAAATCGAGCTTCTGCTCACCGGCAAACGGTCCGAAGGCCTGCAGGTGTAAATACAAGGGAACCATTTATGCTTCCCTCTTCAATACGCTATCGACCACATCCTGCATGGCTGCACTTTGGGCCTGCGTCATGGGTTGCCCGCTGACCTGTTCAAAAAAATCGCAGAACAGTGAAAACTCGTCACGGCGCAGCCTGGCCGCCGACATCAGCGGCGACGTGTCCTGCTGGTAAAGCTGGGGTTTTTCCATCTGCAGCAAATTGGGATAGACCGCCCGCAATTTTCCCATCGGGTCAAGAATGGCGTGATCATCGGTCAGCCTGGCGAGCAGGTAATCATCGCAATGTGCATCGGTTTGCGCGGCGCGAACCAGATCGTCCAGCTTGCCTTCGATGCTGCGCACATCGTGCAGCGGGCGCAGCGGCAGCGCTGTGGTTGCGGCGATGCCGTCCTGATTGATGTCTACCAGCAGCACACCTTTATGGTGCTTTTCTTCGGAAAAACTGTATTTGAGCGGTGAGCCGCTGTAGCGTATGCGTCCCTGACGAAAGGCCTGAGGTCCGTGCAGGTGGCCCAACGCCACGTAGGCAAACCCTTCGAACAAGGCTGCAGGAACCTGATCGGCACCGCCAACGGCCAGCGGGCGTTCGGATTCGCTTTCCTGACTGCCGGCCAGAAAGCAGTGGCAGATCAGGACATGCACACCCTGGGCCGGTTTGTGCCGGACAATTTGCTCAATCAGATACCGATGCGCTTGTTCATAGCTGTCAATAGGTTCCTGCGCGAATACCCGCACCTGTATCGGATCACTATAGGGGATACCATGAAAATACAACGGTCCCGCTTGCGTCTGGACGGTAACGGGCTGCAGCATTTGCTCGTAATCGGCAATGATATGTACGCCGGATGCATTCAAGGGGGTTGCAGCAAAACCCAGCCGGTCGGCGCTGTCGTGGTTTCCGGGAATAATCACAACTGGAATATTCAGGCCATGCATGCGATTCAGAAAATCATTCAGCAGTCGCACTGCGCCTGCCGGCGGGACGGCACGATCGTATACATCGCCGGCGACAACCAACGCATCTGCCTGATGCTGCTGGGCATAGTCGGCAATTTGCCGCAGGACATGAGCCTGGTCTTCCAGCAACGGATGGTTGCACAGCGAACGACCCAGATGCCAGTCGGAGGTATGGATAAATTTCATGAAATACAACAACGCAAAAAAGGAAAAAATAGCCGGGCCGCCCCGCCTGGCGCTGCGCTTCAGGCCCGACATAATCGGGCGCAGCGACCCCGGCAGGCTCTATCTTATCCTGTCCGACGCCCTTTATCATACCGGCATTTGTACGCTACTAATTTTGGCGCCGACTGCCTGATGGGTTGACAGCCGGATACAGCCTGCAATAATATAAATTCATTACGGTCTTCTGATGAAGGCCAGTATGGGGGAATTTAATCCAACTTGCTGCCCCGACATTCGGTCAAACCAGCTAAACAGGAGCGCTCAATGCGTATTTCTGCCCCAACCCCATCATCTTGCACATCCACCGCCAGCCGTGCCATCAAAATCATTGTGGACAGCAATCAGGCATCGCACATCGACGCCACAGGTAACTGCTATGTCAATCCCCGGGATTGCGCCGTGCAGTATGGTCCCGGCTCTGCTGCCTATATTTTTGATATTGAATTTCTGCAACAGCTGCGTCGGCATCTGCGCAAAGCCGGCCGCTTCGAACTGGAAGTCGCGCCGCTGAATCGCGACCTGAAAAATGTCGCTGCCTCGCTGCTCACCGTCCTGCAAAAGAACGTAACACCAGGTTGATCCATTTCCGGTTAATGGTAGACTGCATATACCTTATTGCATCTATCAGAAGGACTCACCTATGTACAAATTGAATGAACATGGCCGCGAATCGCTCAGCACGTTCCTGGACGCTGTTGCCAAACCCGGCACGGCGCGCGACGCGTTTATGGTTCGCGCCGAGGAAATTGCCAATCGATCGTTCGCAGTAGACCAGAATGCGATCATGGATATTCAGGGCCCCGATACGCAAAGCGGTGACGCCGAATCAGTGCAACTGCTCAAAAGCTGGTTCGATCACGTCTGAGACCCCGGGATTCTGCGCGAAACCCGGAATGAGCCACCATGCGGAAGCGGCGACCGGGCATGCGCAACACCCGATGCGAGGCACCAGGCGAACGGCTGGAGATTGGGCCTGGGCCGTGCCGCCAGCTGGTAGTTCTCCTAGCCGCACCACTACTCTCACTACTCTCTTTACCCATAACGGAAACGGCGGCCCGGCCCGGGAAATAAAAGAAAGCGCCCGCATGCCTGTGTTCGTCAGCGATAACACGCTGAGCAATGTGCTGAAAGCGTAAAGAGATGAAAGCGGCAAAAACAAAAAAGGGCTTACGATAAACTCGCAAACCCTTAAATTCGTATTGTTCATTGATCTTCGGATTGGTGGGTGCTACAGGGGTCGAACCTGTGACCTACGCCTTGTAAGGGCGCCGCTCTACCAACTGAGCTAAGCACCCGTCGATCAACTAAGCATTAAATTATAAGGAGGTCTGAACGACAATGCAAGCATTTTTTATGCGGCCTGTTCTTTTTTGTGAAAAAGTGACACTACAGCAACAATCACCAGGCCCACAATCAGGCCGATCACAAAATGCGCCAGCAAAGTAAGCACGCCGCCCAGCAGGCCGGCGCCGTGTGCAGGCAAGACAGACTCGAGCCAGTGTTCGCCGCCCGGAATGCCATGCAAAATAATACTGCCACCGACCAGGAACATTGCAATCGTCCCAACAATAGACAGCAGTTTCATCAGATATGGCGCAAGCCAGAGTATGCCCTGTCCGACTTTTTGAGCGAGACTGCTTTGCAGACTGGACAGGTACAGTCCAAGATCGTCAAGCTTGACGATTCCGGCGACCAGCCCGTAGACAAAGATCGTAATCAACAATGCGATCACGCTTAGAATAATGACCTGGGTCATGATCGGCTCGCTGGATACCACGCCCAACGAAATGACGATGATTTCAGCAGAGAGAATGAAGTCGGTACGAACGGCACCGCTGATTTTCGTTTTCTCGTCCAGCGGCACTGCCTGCCCCGTCTTCTTTTCTTTGCCTTTATGAAAGAACGTATGGATAACTTTTTCCGCCCCCTCGAACGACAGGAATGCACCACCGATCATGAGCAATGGCAGGATCAGCCACGGAACAAAATAACTGATCAGCAAGGCGGCCGGCACCAGAATCACTTTATTTAGCAGCGAGCCTTTGGCCACGGCCCAGACAACCGGCAGTTCGCGGTCGGGATTAACCCCCGTCACCTGCTGTGCGTTTAACGCAAGATCATCGCCCAGCACGCCCGACGTTTTTTTCATGGCAGTCTTGCCCAATACGGCGACATCATCGAATGTCGCGGCGGATCCCTTGACGGCGGTCTTGCTCATCAGCGCCACATCATCCAGCACACTTGCAATATCGTCCAGTAACGCCAAAAGGCTTCCTGCTGCCATCATGTTCCCCAATGAGATATTTGTAGATGTCGGATGCCGACACAAATCCAACCCGTAGCAACGCAATCATTTAACGCCAGTCAAAATAATACTTGAGTCTGGCCAAAAGAATAAAGGCTTTTCTTGCAAATCATCGTTTTGCGGCAGTCGACGACCACAACCAGGGGGAGGACGCCGTGAGCCGGTAATTAAAACGACATTTAAAACAGGACAAAGATCGCTCAATGACGACAAGGCTGTGCAACGGGCAAACAAAAAGCCGACTGCTTTTTCAAGCAATCGGCTTTTTGTTTGCTTGCGGTCAACCCGCTACCATGTGCAGCGGCGACCCGCTCTCAACGATGAATTAGTTGACAGCGTCTTTCAGTGCTTTACCTGGACGGAACTTAGGCACTTTGGCTTTCTTGATTTTGATGGCTTCGCCTGTACGTGGGTTACGGCCAGTGCGAGCAGCGCGGGTAGAAACGGCAAAAGTACCGAAACCAACCAATGTTACGGTACCGCCTTTTTTCAGCTGTTGTTTAACAGCAGCGATAACGGCATCAAGAGAGCGGCCAGCAGCAGCTTTAGAGATATCTGCTTTGGTAGCAATGTATTCAACGAGTTCTGTTTTGTTCATTCAGACAACCCCAAGTTAGAAAATTATGATGGTTAATTCATCCGGAATATAATCGCCTCTAAATCAATGGCTGTCAAGAAAAAAACCTGGCAACAGCCGCATATTTATTAGCTTTTTAACAAATTTCAATCAAAAACGAAATAGTGTGTTTTTTTTCATACACCCCGGCACGGTGCAAAAACCAGATTTTGCATTGTCTATTTCCCCATGCAGCGATCAAGTGCCTGAGCAAAATCATTGATCAGATCAGCTTCATCTTCGATGCCGACAGAGATGCGCAACAGGTTATCGCCGATGCCCATTTGCGCCCGCCGTTGCGCACCCATTTCATAATAAATGGTATGTGCCACCGGCAGCGACAAGGTCCGCGAATCGCCCAAATGCGTTGCCAGTATAACAACGTCCAGCGCATTGAGAAAATCAAAACAGTCAATGCCGTCAATCAATTCGACACCCAGCAGTGCGCCATAGCGGCCGCCAAAAAGCTTCGTGGCCAACTCGTGTTGCGGGTGATCGGCCAGCCCGGGATAACGCACGCTCGCAATCCCCGGATGCGATTGCAAAAAGCGCGCCAGCGCAAGCGCATTGGAACACGCCTGATTCATCCGCAGCCCAAGCGTCTCGGCGCCGACGGCGATTTTATGCGCAGCCTCGGCAGATAAAGTCCCGCCCATGTCGCGCAGCCCTTTCTTTTTAATCTGCGTCAGCCCCCAGCTATCAGAGCTGCCTTTTTTATAATCATCGTAAATATTTGCATATGTCGACCAGTCATACAGCCCGGTGTTGGTCACCGACCCGCCCAGGGCGTTGCCATGGCCGCAAATATATTTTGACAAGGAGTTCATGACCAGCGCTGCGTGCACATCGCGGCCCTTGAGCAGATACGGCGATGTCAGGGTATTATCTACCACGTACACCAGATTATGCTCGCGACACAGCAGGCCGATGTGCTCCAGATCGGCAATCTGCGTTCCCGGATTGGCAATGGTTTCAACAAACACCATCCGGGTTTCGGGCCGGAGTGCCGAACGCACGCTGGCCGCGTCGGAAGGGTCCACAAACGTGATCTCAATGCCAAATTGCGTCAGCGTGCCCAGCAGACTGTTGGTGTTGCCAAAAATGTAACTACTGGATATGAGGTGATCGCCCTTGCGCAGCAGCGTCAGAAAGATTGCGCTTAGCGCTGCCATGCCGGTGGCAAAGGTAACGGTTGCCTTGCCCTGCTCCAGCAGCGTGATTTTGTTTTCGAGCGCCGCCGTAGTCGGCGTGCCCTGACGGGCGTATGTGTATCCAGGCTTACCCTGAAATACGGCGGCCAGTTCGCGCGCGTCAGCATAGGCGTATTCGGTCGACACATGAATGGGCTTATGAATGGCCCCGTGTTCTATATGATCACGCCGATCGGCGTGCAACACAGTCGTGGTCAGCTGTTTTTCCTTCATCTTGCATCTCTGATAAAAATTACTTTCTCTGACGGACTGTCTCAAACAGACAGACCGCGCTGGCAACACTTACGTTCAGGCTTTCGACAGATCCCAGCATCGGGATCCGGACCAGTTGGTCGCAGGTTTCCCGAGTCAACCGCCTCAGGCCCTCGCCCTCGGCGCCCATAACCCAGGCCACCGCACCCCGGGCATCAACTGCGTGCATATCGCTAGGCGCCTCATCATCGGTACCAACAAGCCAGATGTCCCGCTCCTTCAGCGCCCGCATCGTTCTGGCCAGATTGGTGACCATGATATAGGGCACGGTATCGGCAGCGCCACAGGCAACCCGCTGCACTGTTGCATTCAGCCCGACAGCACGATCCTTGGGGGCGATCACCGCATGTACGCCAGCAGCATCTGCGGTACGCAGGCAGGCGCCCAGATTATGCGGATCGGTTACGCCGTCCAGAATCAGCAGGTGCGCCGGCTCGGTGATGATATCGAGCACATCATCAACCGTAACGGCCAGCTGTTTGGGATCGGCAACGGCCACCACGCCCTGATGACGCACGCCTTTGGCCAGGCCTTCCAACCGGTCCGGCGTCACAGGAATAACCTTGATTTCATGTTGTTTGGCCAGGTCAACCAGGCTCTGCATGCGCTTGTCGCTGCGTGACGCTTCTATATAAATTTCCCGGATGGAATCGGCTGCATGACGCATTCTTGCGGTCACGGCATGAAATCCTGCCAGTATCTGACGGCTAGACATAATAGGTTCCTGAACTCAATCTATTTACCCCCCGATGCGCTGATCCGGAGGGACGCTCGCATCGGGCTCCTGATGCCCTGATCGCTGATAAGGACTGATCAGCGACGGCGAGATGCTTTCTTACCGGCAGGCTGTGCGGCCTTCTTGCCGGTTTTTTTTGCCGCGGCCCGGCGCTCAAGGGCCTGCTGCCCGCGACTT
>DATGQC010000018.1:0-2103 GCA_035304425.1 Advenella sp. | reverse complement strand
CAGCAGGTGCGGGTGATGACGGGCATGCCGCTGGGCGCAACCGACCTGCTTACGCCGGTGGTCATGCTCAATATCCTGGGCGACTGCTGGTTCAATGGCAATGCCACTCATCCACGGGAACCGCAATGGCATGACATACTTGCCATCCCGGGCGTCTCGCTGCATCTTTATGGCAAGGATGAACCGCGTCCGGGACGCAAGGTGGGGCATATCAACGTTGTGGGCGCTACCATCGAACAGGCCAAGGAGCGGGCACGGGATGTGATTCGTAAATTGGGCATTCGTACCGTTCTGTCCTGACTGTTCTTAACCGTATACCTATACCATGTAATTCCCAGAGGCGATCCCGGCAACCCGGGATTGAACCCGACGACGTGACGCAGACCATTTCCATGAACGATATGACAAGCTCGATTGACCATGCCGCCCGTGTTTTGAACGACGGTGGCCTGGTAGCGTTGCCTACCGAGACGGTTTATGGTCTGGGCGCCGACGCCGAAAGCGCACAGGCCGTAGCCAAAATCTACCAGGCCAAGCAACGGCCAGCCAACCATCCGCTTATTGTCCATATCGCGCCGGAGGCAGATTTGTCCTATTGGACGCGGGATATCCCGACAGAAGCGCAAAAATTGATGCAGGCATTCTGGCCGGGTCCATTGACACTGATCCTGCCAAAAAATCCGGCGATTACCGACGCGGTGACCGGCGGACAGGACAGTATCGGCCTGCGCTGCCCCTCGCACCCGGTCGCGCTGGCGCTGATCCGCGCTTTCGCCGCTTTGCGCCCTTCGGGGCAGGCCGGTATCGCCGCGCCTTCGGCCAACCGGTTCGGCCATGTGTCTCCGACCAAAGCCCAGCACGTGCGCGACGAATTCCCCCAGGAATGCGCCGATGGCATGCCGGTGCTCGAAGGCGGGGATACCGACATCGGTATTGAGTCGACGATCGTGGATGTTTCGCGCATTGCACAGGGCATGCCGGTCGTACTGTTGCGTCCTGGCCATATTTCGGCAGCGCAACTGGCGCAGGTGCTGGGGTATACCCCTGCCAGCCCGGACGCTGCGGTTCCCCGCGCCTCGGGTACGCTGAAGGCGCATTATGCGCCGCAGACCCGTCTGAGCCTGTTCGATGCTGAAGGTCTGGACGCGCTGCTGGCCGCCCGCCCCGGACACGAACGCTGGGCCATCTATGCATTTGAAGCACCCCCGGCGACGTTGCCTGCACAGCTGCAGTGGCATCAGGTCTCTTCCGATCCGGTTCAGTACGCCCATGATCTGTATGCGCTGCTGCGCGAGGCCGATCAGCAGAACCTGGACCATTTGCTGATCCAGCGCCTGCCGGAAGATGAGCGCTGGGATGCGGTTGCCGATCGCCTGCAGCGCGCCGCCGCCGCTTTCGAATAAAATGCTGTGGGCCAGGTAGTGGCCATCCAGTCTTCTCAACCTCTTTTACGACGATCATCACTTTGCCTTCGGCGGCGCCCGCCGCCGTTTTGCCGACAAGCGCTAGCGCCGCAGAGGCAGATGCATTAACACGCTCTGACTCAGGTAAAAGTGGACAGGCACTGGCTGAGTAGTGCAAAAATCTGCTCTATATCAAGGTAATGTATGTGGATAGTTCATTAGAATTCTCTGCGTGTTCAACGCCACTGATTTCTTGTTAATAGGCCACCCGTGCGGTACCGGCCTGCCGTTGCCCTATGTCCAACGCATTCCTGCGCGCCGCTGGTGCTTCAACTGCCTCACAGGTTTCGCGAGCCTCAGCTGCTTTACGTCCATCGCGCCTCATGATGGCATCAGTCACCGGTCAGGCGGATTTCCTGTTCGACGCCATGCAAGGCACAGACGGCATGTCTGAACTTTCAGACTATACCGTGCGCCTGTTGCACCGCTCGATGCAGATCGATGTCGCAAGCCTGCTGGGTAAGTCGCTGACCGTCACCCTTCAGACCGAGGCCGCACTGCGGCATCTTAATGGCATGATCGTCGGTTTTGCGCTGGTGGGCCAGGAAGGCGAGGTCGATCGCTACTACGTGTACGTAGCGCGCGTGGCGCCCTGGCTCTGGCTGGCCACACATAAAAAAGACTTTCGCATCTATCAGAA